>JAAZCN010000370.1 GCA_012513245.1 Synergistaceae bacterium
CCTGTAAGCGCAATTTCTCAGTAATTATTACAGCAAGTAAATAAAAAAACCGGAGGCCTAGGCCTCCGGTTTTTTTATTTACTTGCTAACTGTTCTCAGCCTGCAGCAATGATCAAGAGGTCCTCTGCCACTGCCCAGATCCATTTCGCTCTTAAGTGCGTCGGAAATATATTCTTTCGCAGCCAGTATACTTTCCTTCAAAGAAAGACCCGATGCCAGCCCGCATGCGACAGCAGATGACAAAGTACACCCTGTGCCGTGGGTGTTGGAGTTGTCTATCCTCTCTGAGTAAAACCATTTCTCTGATCCACCGCATGTTACAAGAAGATCGTCCGAGCTGTTACTCAAATGGCCACCCTTTACCAGTACAGCAATCCCTGTGTTTTTTGCAATAATGCGACCGCTTTCTGCCATATTCGCCCTGTCTCTGATCCTGATACCGCTTAATACCTCTGCCTCAGGAATGTTGGGAGTAATTATGTCACCAAGCGGTATAAGGTAATTTATGAGAGAATCTACCGCATCATCCTTCAAAAGCCTGCTTCCGCTAGTGGAAACCATTACCGGATCCACTACAATATTTTTAGCATTGTACTCTTTAAGCTTCTCTGCTATGACCCTTATCAGAGCTGAATTTGCGACCATACCGATCTTCACCGCATCCGGCCGGATATCTGTAAAAACTGCATCTATCTGTTTCCCCACAAACTCAGGATCAACCTCTATTATCCCGAAAACTCCTGTCGTATTCTGTACCGTCAGTGCAGTGACAACACTCATTCCGTAGACCCCAAAGGCTGTCATCGTTTTGAGATCTGCCTGTATGCCTGCGCCTCCGCTGCAGTCTGAACCCGCGATCGTCAGTACTTTTCTGATCATCTCTATCTCCCCTTTAGCGTTATTTACTGAACTTTCTCACCTCTTACTGCTAGTGGATCCAAAACCTCTATTTTCCCGTCTTCCCCGCACCACCGAGAGCTGTTTTCCGTTAGGAAAACATATTAGATCAACAGTAGTGCTCGAACCATTTCGAGTGCGCTCCGAGATCGGAGACCTTGTGGCTCTAAAGTGTTGAAGTCGCTCTGGATTCCGCTCAAAAGCATGCGGGAAAGACGGAGGGAAAGTAGCTCCATTTGTTTCCCAACATTTCTTCAGCAAGGATAAGGAGTTTTGAGGCCGATGCCGCGGTATCGTCTTTGGCAAATATTGCAGATACAACTGCTACGCCGTCAATACCCGAACCTGAAAGTTCAAGAATGTTCTCCTCAGTTATGCCTCCTATAGCTACGACAGGTATAGAGACAGAATTACATATCTTTTTCAGCTCGCTGAGAGATATTTTTTCAGCATCATTTTTCGTTGATGTTGAAAACACTGCACCCGCACCTATATAATCAGCTCCGCATCTTTCAGCTTCAATCGCCATTTCTGCTGTCTCAGCGGATACCCCGAGTATCATCGAGCTGCCAATTTTCTCTCTTGCCTCGGATGCGCAAATATCTTCTTGACCTACATGCACACCATCAGCACCTGAAGCCAGTGCCGCATCGATGTCATCATTAATTATCAGAGGCACATGATATTTGTGGACTATGTCGCCAATTTTTTGAGCCAGTCTTACCAGTTCGTCGAATTTCATGTCCTTTTCCCGAAGCTGCACCATAGTCACCCCGGCTCTCACAGCTTTTTCGACCTCTTCTTCTAGAGAGCTTCCATTCAGCCATTTTCTGTCGGTTACGGCATATAGTTTTAATGAATTTTTATCTAATTTCAATTTTTACAGCCTCCCTCATTTTTTCCGGAGTCATGTTGCTTACTTCGTCTATGATGTACGACCTGTATGTCGCAGCACCTCTGCCTTCTGATGTGAGCCGTTCAAAAGCAAGCTCTCCCGCTGCGCCGAACATAGCAGCTGCGGAAGCTGCAGCAACGGCAATATCTGAAGGAGCTGTCGCGCAAAAGGCACCTGTAATGACAGAGAGCATGCACCCTGTCCCGCTGACTTTTGACATCATTGGATGTCCGTTTTTGATTATGTACATATCTCTTTCTCCTGCGACTATATCTTTTGGGCCGGTGACAGTGATCACAGCCCCTGTCTTTTTCCTGAGCTTCTGGATCAAAGAGATGACGTCTGCAGACAGATCCCCATCCATAAGTCCGGGGTCGGACGCATCAACTCCCCGTGTATTTGATTTTCCTCCTGCTATTGCGGTTATCTCAGAAATATTTCCCCTAATAACAGCGAAATCAATTTCCTTAATCAGGTCCATTGCCGTTGCAGTACGCAGTACCGAGGCGCCCGCCCCAACAGGATCGAGGATCACCGGTCGCCCAAGTTCGTTCGCCTTCCTGCCAGCTTTGAACATCGATGGGATCGTCCTGCTGTTTAGCGTACCTATGTTTATAACAAGAGACGAAGCGATCGAAGCTATCTCTTCGACCTCGCGCTCGTCATCCGCCATCACAGGAGACGCTCCGCAGGCAAGCAGGACATTGGCACAGTCGTTTACCGTTACGTAGTTAGTTATGCAGTGTACAAGAGGACAGCTCCTCCTGACTT
The DNA here is from genome assembly GCA_012513245.1 of Synergistaceae bacterium. The sequence continues at coordinate 2,564 of JAAZCN010000370.1, forward strand.
CATTAAAAATTTTAGCAAACATATTTATACTCCCTTCTGTTTTCCTCTTCTTAAAATAAGCTCTTTTGTTTTGCCTGCAGCAGTGGCAAGTACTATTACTGCGGCCATTACCGGCAGTGTGTTACCAAAAACTGTCTCCATTGCCATGAACCCCCTGTAAATAACAAATCCCGCGATCCAAAGGATAAAGTTGAAGATATTAAGGCTCTCGCTGAAGTGATCCTTTTTCAGGATGAAGAAATCTGTTATGAGTATGGATATCATAGGGGCAAAGACCGACCCTATCAGAAAAAGAAAGTTTTCATACTGTTCTATCGGAGTAAATACTGCAAGAGCTGTCCCTGCTATACAGGCTATGACAGCTGTGGTCCTGCTGCTGACCCTGTCCGTTATGCTGCTGAAGCTTACTCCCGCTGAATATACATCAAGAAAAGTCGTGGTCACAGTAGAGATAACAATAATGAGCACAGCGGCCAAACCAAGACCTGAGCTTAGCAATATCTTGGCGATATCGCTCTCTCCGGTAAAAATAGAAGCACCCAGCCCAATCACGTACATCCATGTGCTGCCAACAAAATATACAAGCACACTGACCAGGGCTGCTTTGCGTGGATTTGAAGAGTTATGGGTATAGTCTGATATGAGAGGCAGCCATGAAAGCGGCATCGCCGCGGAAAGTTCAACCGCTCTCCCAAAACTCATATTCCCCAAACTTCTGCATACAGGATCTCCCCTGAATACTATGAAACTTAGAAGCCCGGTCAGAGAGAAAAGGGCTGCCATGGTGAAAGTGTTTATCTTCCCAAGGTTTTTTATTACTATCTTTATCCAGACTATTATCAGAATGCCAATCACTACGCACCAGAGAGGAGAATTGTATATCACTGTGTACTTTTCTGCTATGACTGCTACTGCCCGGCCTCCGCCTATTATCATCACCGCTGTCCAGCCAACAAGCTGGGTCACATTTAGCACAGAAAAAAAGATCGAGCCCTTTTGTCCGAAAGAATTTTTTACAGTCTCCATAGCGCTTTTACCGGTCTCTGCTCCTATCCGGCCTGCAAGATAGAGAGGTATGCAGCCAATGATATGACCTATGACTACAGCAGCTGCTCCTTTCGCAAAACCCAGCGGAGCAATAAGACTTCCCGTCATTATCTCCGCTATGGATACAGCCGCACCAAACCATATTAGTGCGTTGCCGAATACTGTTGTCCCTTCCGTTTCTTGCATTTCCTTTCCCCCGTCCCAAAAAAGCGGGGGACGCCGTCTCCGCGTCCCCCGCTAAATTTTACAATTTAGTGCGTTTCCCTACGTTGGCATTATCCAAATCAGGTCCAGGGTCGAAGTTGATCACTTCCTCTCAGCCTGCCAAGCAAGCTCCCCGAATATTCAATTGTCCCGCTATTATAGACCCTCACAGCGGAGTGCTGTCAAGGAGAACATAACAGGGTAATCTATTTTATATTTGTCCGTATCTTTTCTTCAGGTCCTCCGCTTCGCATCTCACCTGTTCGTCAGATAGGACTATTCCTCCACCCGCAGCTTTGGCAAGGATGAATATTTTTGAAAAGACCTCGAGCATTTCACATCTTATCAGTGCTTCGGCCAGATCTTTTCCAACACAGAGAGCACCATGGTTTGAGAGAAGGACTCCGCTTCCGTCAGCCAATGTGCGGGCTGCATTTTCGGCAAGTTCTTGGGTCCCTATCGGAGCGTAGTCTGCAACCGGAACTGTCCCGCAGAAAAGAGCCACCTGGTTATCGGTGATGGGATAAAGCGGCAGTCTTGCCGCTGCCATCGCTGTAGCATAAACAGAATGCGTATGTATCACAGCGTTTATATCTTTTCTGGACAGGTATATCTTCATGTGCATGTCTTTTTCTATGGAAGGTTTTTTGACACCTTCAAGCACTTTTCCTTTCAGACTCATAAGCACGATGTCTTCCG
>JAAZCN010000371.1 GCA_012513245.1 Synergistaceae bacterium
ACAAGACAGTCAGCATATCTGTTTTCTTTGATATGCATCCCCCACTTGGGTGTCCTTCCTGTTATTGCTGCACATACCGCAGCCTCGACTCCGTCGGAATTGCCATAAGCTCCGAAAAAGGAGTTGCTTATTACGACATTGCTCGATTCAGTTGAGAGGAAATGTTCCCCCATAAGCGGGATCCATCCGACATAGTACGGCGTGCATGATTCAACGATCTTGACTCCCATCTTTCTGGCAGCTTCGGTATAGTCCTTGTTTTTGTCGCTGTACTCCTTTGAAAGGTGCGTCTTGTCACAGTTCCACATGTCACAGCTTGCTGCACAGGTCTGGACCTTGCACTCCGGGGCCATCTCTCCCAACTCGATTTCCTCATCGGAACAAAGATAAAACTCTGAAAAGATTTTTTTATACTCTTCACCATGCCTGTAGCAGTCCAGATAGTGTTGGGCACCAATAAAAAATGTGGTCCTTGATACTTCGCAAAATTCTTCCGCACCAAGAACTTTCGCATAGCGGACATTGAACTCCATCGCTTTTTGTTTGAACTTTCCCATTTTACCGTCAAGCATTGCCTTTTCATGTTCTGTTAACTTCAACATCTGGCCACTCCTCTGCGGGATCTCTAATAGTTTTCTGTTATTTTGCTCATCCATAGCATCAAAGTAACGGAAATAATTATTACTGTCCCTAAAACAGACTGGTTATTAAAACTATATTTTCCAAATGTGACACCAAAAAAGGCTACGACTAGCGGATTAACGAAAGAAATACTTCCCAGTTTGCTTGGAGGTTCAACTACTGCAAACCAGTTGTATGAGCAAAATACGAGTATCGATTCCATCGATAATAAGATAAAAATGCCACCGTAAGTTTCTAATGGTATTTTTGCAACCGAAGGCATTCTCTCGCTCATCGACCTTCCCGCTGCAACTTTTAAGTTGGTGGGCTCAAAAGCATTGCAATACCTGAAGAAAAAAGCTGGAGAAAGGTTTCGAGCATACTCTTAGAAGCAGGTTTCCAACAGGCCAGGGAAAAGAGCTAGTCATCAGGACAAAAAAACAATAGAATTGATCAATAATTTAGTTCCTGAAGGATCTCTTGAGAATATGGTCAGATTAACTCCTATGGTACCTACCGACACGCACAGATAGTTCACGAGAATCTGTTTTTCCCGATGAAAATGTACTGGTCATATTATTTTCTCGCTTATTTAGACACATTTTAATTGCATCATTTTCTAACACTGAAGCCTATCAAGACCAAGTTTTTCATCTATTTCGTTAAGGCGAAGTGGTGTAAATATTGAGATAACACGCAACAGCACTAAAGTTAAAACGAACGAGTAAGCGGTTACAAGGAGAACACTTAATGTTTGTATAGCAAGCTGAGATGTATTACCGTATAGGATGCCGCCTGCAGGGGCAAGAGCTGGATTGGCAAATACACCTGTAAGAATTACCCCTGAGGCTCCGCCAACGCCATGCAGTGCCCATACGTCAAGGGTATCATCCCATCCTCTGGAGGTCCTAAATCGAACTGCAGACGAACAGACTATGCCTCCAATAAATCCAACAGGTAAGCTGCGCCATAGGTCAACATAGCCT
>JAAZCN010000372.1 GCA_012513245.1 Synergistaceae bacterium
GGATGATACTGAGTGACTAAACGCCGGTGGGCGCTTTTTATAACCGAAAGTGCATCTGTCTCGTTGACACCCAATATTCTATAAGCAGATGCTCTGTTTGTCTTTTTGCAGGATACCTGCAGCAATTCAGATAAATAGGCAGAGGGCTTATTGCCGTTTCTGTCATCCCATCCGAATTCCACGGCCTCCAATAACCCGAAAACATTGCTCAGCAGTCCTGTATCCGAACATTTGGAAAGCTTTGAGGCAAGACATTCTGTTACAAGGTCAATATTCGGGATCGAAGCGCTAAAAGCTGCTCTGCATAAGGTTTCCCAATCTATATGAGCAAATAACGGAAATGCGCCGCGTATCTGTTTGGCAGCAAAGGACGGATTACCTGTTAAATACACAGAAAGCGAGCATATCTGTAAAGCACCTTCAAAAGGTTCTTCAATCAAAGAATTTTTGAGAGCTGACTGTTCAAATAAAGTTTGAAGTTTTTTTTCATCGTTAGTACGCAAAATAAGCAGATCTATAAAAAAACCGGAAAGGAATCCTAATACAATACCGCCAATCCCTCCCAGTAAACCTGCGAAAGTACAAATAATTCTAAAGCGATAAGGAAGAAGAACCGCAGCAAGTTTAGCTAATTTAGATTTCATACCTTACCTAGTCAGCACGCAAGGCTGTAAAATACACAGTGCTCAAAAAAATGAATACAATTAACACAATTACAGCAACGGGAAGCGAAAGCGTTCCAATAAAAGCAAAAAGAACATAATAAAGAAGATTAATCAAATATAAGACTGTATCAAGAATTATATACGCAATAAACGTAAAAAAGGGCAGCGTAAAAAGCCAGATAAATTTGAATAACAAGGTACTGTTTAATCTATAATTCCAGCTTAATGAGGCGGTTAATATAAAAACAATAAGAAGAATTAAAGGATACGTCAATCTTGAAATAAGAGACTGAAAGTAAACCTCTGTCGAAAAGCCGTATAAGGATGCCTTCCCGGCGAACTGGAATAACGTCATAAGAGGCATCACATCAGCACCCGAGGATGATTCACATATTTGCACAAAATCGTTGTAGGGAAGAGATAAAACATAATGATTAAGATGTGCAGCAGAATCCCCATCATTATGAGAGAAAACAGGAGAAATAAATCTGCCGTCCGAAACCCTGTCAGCCGATTCAAGAAGGATATAGGGAACAATTTTCTTTTCACCTAACGAGTTCATATATTCCTGAAAACCAGAATCTGCATATTCAAGGGGCAATGCGGACATTTTTGCGTAGGGTACCGTAAACGAATATACTAAGGAGCCTTCGCTGTCAAAAGAAAACAGCGAAAAATCACGTAAGTATTGAATAAAACTGCCTGTTTTCTTTATTGCAGTGCAGCCTTTTATATAAATAACATCTTTTCCGCCGTCCATTCTGATATTTGAAAAATAATTATCTCTATACTGCTCAAATAACTGAAGATTTTCCGTCTCATCAATAAAAAAGTATTTTGTGTTCATTTTTTCGAACGCGATGCTGTGATACCGCTGAATATCCAGATCCAGCGGATAATTATTCCGCAGATCAGTAAAAATGTAATAGGCTTTTTCAAAATCCCCATTTACAAGAGCAAAATAGCCTTCCTTTTTTTTCTCAAAAATACCGACAGACTTTTTGTCCAACCCGGAAGGATTTTCCCCAAGCATATTCCAGGCGTCAGAAGCGAGCTGCTTTGCAGCGTCAATATTACCGTTGTCTGAAGGAGCCATCTGTAAAGCAAGAGACGCATAATAGTGCGCGCTGAAGTATTCCTGCGACGTAAATGCTTTTCGTGCTTCATCGACCAAAACTGCTACAGAGTATCCAACGTCATCCTCACCTGCAATTAACCCGGTATATTCAGCTTTTTCCGTCTCAGGCAGATCTTTTTTTATACTTGAATAATATATTCCAATTTCATCAGATAAAGACAGGGCTTCTTCTGCCCTCGGTCTTAAAGCCAAGGCATTATCAATATAAAATTTTGCATAACTGTATTCTTCCTGTGCGGTATAATACCGTGCTAATTCAAGATAATCTATGTAGTTTTCGGTTATGTCGCTCATGTTTTTTTGTTTTCGTTCCGTAATAGGGGAAAAAAACTCAGCTGCTGCGACACAAACGGCAATACAGACTATACCGACAACGAAAATACTTTTAATA
>JAAZCN010000373.1 GCA_012513245.1 Synergistaceae bacterium
CAAGACCACTGCGGTCAGGTTGATCCCGGTTTATGGTAAATCGGTCGGTGAAACCGTAACGTTCGGTGGCCTTCTTGGCTACGCGCCGATTATGCCAGTAAACCGTTTCAGCTGTGTCGACTTTATCAAACGAGGCGGCCGTATACCCCCTCCAGTTCACAGTTTTAAAAATTAAGCTGCAAACCTGAAAAGAAGACAAGTCTGGGCCGACTAATATCGGCCCAGATTCGTTTTAGGTGGAGTTGAGCAGTTATTGCAACCTCATCTTTGTTTTTTTGCCTGTAGAAATCTCTATAGGCAGTTGTTACCGAAAAGTTTTTATGGTCTTGACTATATCTTCTTTCCAATCCCAGACCTCTTTCAACAACAACGAAGAAGGAGGAACCTTTGTTGATACTTGTCAAAGATGGTTCCAGAGATGATTCGTTTTATTCTTTGGACATTAAATTAATAAACAATTTCATTTGTGGTGAGACCCACTTATTCTTGTTATAAAAAATCTGGCAGAAAAGAGTGATGTCATTCTCTTGCACAGGAAGGATGGTCAGTTTATTGTTTTTTACATCTTCCTTAACGATATATTCAGGAAGAAATGAAATACCTAGCCCCTCCTTTATCAGCTTCATTATTATCGATGTGTTGTCAACTTCGAGAAATGGTGTCAGCTCTATGTCCAATAAGGCTAATTTCTCTTCAAGAACTCTCCTGTATATAGAATCGCGTTCGGTAAGTACAAGTGGCTGTTTTACTATGTCAGAGAAGTTAATATTTTTTTCTTTTGTTATCGGATGTTTGGAAGAAGCGACGAAGACGATATTCACCGGACTTGCAAAGGCCCTGATGCATTCTTTCTGATGTATTTTTCTGTCTAAAACAAATATTATGTCCAGCTCGTTGCTCCTAAGCATCTGGTATAGCTTCACGCTGTCTGCGGTCTTTGTCTCGATTTGTGCTGAAGGCATCAGATTGAAATATGAAGGTATCAATTCTGCAAGCTTTCCCATGAATAAAGACTCAATTGTTCCTACTCTCAGCTTGACTTTATTCATTCCTAACTGCGTACCAATCGCCTTTATTTTGGATGTCGTTTTTATCAGATCTATTGCGAAAGTCATAAATTCTTCACCTAGCGGTGTGAGAGTTACCTTTCTCCCGATCCTGTCAAAAAGAGGAATTCCCAGTTCACTTTCAAGCTGTTTTATTTGGAATGTAACTGTAGATTGAGAATATCCTAGTTCTTGTGCTGCTTTTGTAAAGCTTCCCAGATCGACGGCTCTTATAAAGGTAAATACATTTCTCAGTTCCATTTTAAAGATCTCCTCATCGAAAAAATGAATGGATATGATTAATAACATCTATTTTACAAATAATATGTTTGAATGTACTCTGATTGTATCAGATGAAGGATCCTTTGGTTTACCGTATTTGTTTTTATTAATATACATTCTTTTGCACTAAATAATGTTTTTCACCCAACTTATTTTGTTTGATTTTACCTCTTTTGAGGTCGCATCAATAAAAACAATCAATAACAAGTTTTTTAGGGAGGTCCTCACTATGGGAAAAATGGATTATCTGAAGGAAATGCCAATAGCAGTACTTGGCGGCGGAGCTGTGGGTAAAACGTGTGCAGCTGACATGAAACTGGCGGGAAGAGAAGTCCGACTCTTTGACATGATGCCTTTTGCAGAAAAAACTCTGGCCCATCTTGACAGGACAGGGATCGATTTGGACGGAATCCAGAGAAACCTCTACGGTTTCAAACGTTCCGGAAACGCAAAATTTGATCTGGTCACAAGCGACATGGCTAAAGCAGTAAAAGGTGCCGGACATATAGTCGTCGCGGCCCCGGCCCTTGCACATGAACATTTCTTTCGTTTGCTGATACCGTTGCTTGAAGATGGTCAGGTTGTCAGTATATTCACAGATAATTATGCATCTCTACTACTGCGAAAAATGATGCGGGATATGAAATGCGACAAAAAAATCATCGTTGGTGCGTGGTCCAGTGCTCCTTACGGCACAAGGATCGAAACAGTAGGCGGATTCCAGCTTCCCCACGTCGGAGTTAAATACAGAGCTATAACACTTCGCGGTGCAACCCTTCCAATGACGGATCTCGATGATTTCTTCGAAGCCTCTAAGTCGCTCCCCTGTCTGGATGCAGTAACTTCCGGCAATGGTCCCGAGAAGGGCAATACTGTCCTAGATATAGGTTTTTCAAATATAAATCCAGTAATACATGTCCCGGCAACGATCCTAGGCGTATCCACGATGGAAAATTGGGGAAAAATCTTTGGAGATTTTGATAGATCAGGTTATTCCATGTACGCACATGCACTCTGCCAGTCGATATGCGAGGTACAGTACCAGTTCTATAACGAAGAAATAGCGATTGCGGAAAAAATAGGAGTTGGGGTTCCGCGATATTCCTATGAATCATTCTTCAGTCGCCGTAGCATATTGGGTCAGGAATATATGGGACTGGACGAAAATGGGAAGGACAACATGTGGCTCCCGCTGAATGAACCTACGACTGAAAGCAACACCGGACCCAATAGTATCCATCATCGTTACCTCACTGAGGACATCCCTGTGGGATGTAAGATATATCACGAATTAGGAGCTCAGTATGGAGTTGATACTCCAATCATCGATTCAATGATCGTCCTTGCCGGCGCAATGCACAAGAAGAATTTCTTTAAAGAAGGCTACAGTCTTGAGTATCTTGGAATAAAAGATATGGCGAAAGAAGACCTGCTTAATTATCTAAACAACGGTGTCTATAAGCAGGGATAGCTGCAAGCTGAAAAGATGAGCTACGATCCCTGTCCGGTTATCGATTTGGTCGGGGATCGTAGTACTGATAAGGGAGAGAATAAAACATGGATATTCTTAAAAAACTGAGAATCAAAGACAAGGTCGTTGATATTGACTTGGCTGAACTGGAATACGAATCAGGAAACAGAATTGAAAATCTGCCTGACTGGACAAAAAAGATAACCGCCGCTCTAGCTTTGATATGGGCTATATTTCAGATATATACAGGTATAATGGGACTTTTTCCGGCATTGATTCAGAGGGCTATAACTCTTAGTTTCGGTCTTGCGCTTTGTTTCATATGTTTTAAATTTAAGAAATCAGATGATAGTAAAGTAAAAATATATGACTGGATTTGTGTTTTTATGGCTTTTAGCATACCGTTATATATAATCCGTACCTTTGATACACTTGTAACACGAGGTGGAAATCCAACCAATCTAGACATAGCACTTGGAATAGTACTGGTAGTGCTGGTAATCGAAGCAACGAGAAGATGTGTAGGGCTTCCTCTAGTTATAGTAGCTCTTGTGTTTTTAGGATATGCTTTCTGGGGGCCTTACATGCCTACTCTGATTGGTCACAGGGGATATGACCTGCACCGGATAGCAGCACAAATGTTTTTAACTGCAGAGGGTATATTTGGAACCCCGATGGCAGTAATGACTACCTTCGTTTTTGCTTTCATCGTCTTCGGATGTTTCCTTGAGGTTACAGGGGGAGCAAAACTATTCATAGACCTTGCTTTTGCCCTTACCGGCCGTTTTGCGGGGGGGCCGGCAAAGACAGCAGTTGTTGCCAGCGGACTCCTTGGAACTATCTCAGGCAGTTCTCTTGCCAATGTTGTTACCACAGGATCATTTACTATCCCGCTTATGAAATCATGTGGATACAAAGCCTCTTTTGCCGGCGGAGTAGAAGCATCTGCATCTTCAGCCGGTCAAATAATGCCGCCTGTCATGGGGGCCGCAGCATTTATCATGTCAGAAATGACGGGGATTCCTTACCTGAGCATCTGCCTTTCTGCGGCGATACCGGCACTCCTGTATTATGTTTCAGTAATGCTTTCAGTCGATCTTGAGGCAAGAAGAACGAATTTAAAAACGGTAAGCGAGGACGAAATACCTCCGTTGTGGGGTACAACAAAGCGCTGTCTGCCACTGCTTCTCCCAATTGTGACTCTTATTGGGTTACTTGTTGTAGGATATACGCCATTAAAAGCTGCTCTATATTCTACTATCGTAATGATTGTCGGCTCTTTTTTCAGCAAAGAGACAAGAATGAGTAAAGAGCGTTTTTATGAGGCATTGACCAAATCATCATACAATTCGATCTCCGTGTGTGTTGCATGTGCGGTTTGTGGCATAGTGACAGGCGTAATAACTCTCACGGGGATTGGTTTGAAACTGTCTGATCTGATACTACAACTTTCGGGCGGAAATCTACTTTACACGCTTTTACTGACGATGGTTGCATCGATTATACTTGGCATGGGACTGCCTACTACAGCTAAGTATATCGTCCTTTCATCAATAGCGGCACCTGCTCTAGTAAAACTCGGAGTCCCGCTTATAGGAGCCCACCTTTTCATACTCTATTTTGGAGTAATCGCTGAGGTGACACCCCCCGTAGCTCTGACATCGTACGCTGGAGCCGCAATAGCGAAAGCGCCTGGGGTCGAAACTTCGTTGCAGGGTCTAAAAATTTCGATAGGAGCGTTTTTTATACCCTTTATGTTCTGTTATTATCCTTCTCTTCTATTTATAAACACTTCCCTGTCAGGAATGTTGTCCGGTCTATTCAGCTCTTTTATAGGGCTGACGTGTCTATCTTCGGCAAGTATTGGCTATTTCTTTGGTCCGATGAAGATTTGGATCAGAATGGTAATGTTTATCGGGGTGATTCTCGTAATCCACCCTTCCCCTGTTACGGACATCGCTGGTGTGGCAATAATACTTGGTGTATTTACCTATCAGAAGTTCTGGAATGCAAAACGTCCGATGGCCACAGCTTAACTAGAAGTAAGGAGGGATGCCTTGAATTTTGATTTATGCGTGCATGTTATCTTTTGAGCTTTATCGAATACGATAAGAACTTGCAAACATCAAACCAAATGGAGGAATGATCATGAAAAAGACAACAACAACTTTCGTTCTTATGTTTCTAATCACGGTGCTTATATCAGCAAGCTGTGGTGTTGCCAGTGCCACGACCTACATTTCGCTCGGAACCGGCGGTGTCACCGGAGTATACTATCCTCTTGGTGGTGCTATCGCTAACCTAATCACACAAAAGATCTCCGGATATAACTGTACCGCAGAGTCAACCGGCGGATCAGTAGAAAATGCAATGCTGATATACAAAAACAAGATCGATATCGGATTTGTCGATGCGTCCTCGGCATACAATGCGCCAAGGAAAAAAGGAGCTTTTGCCACAGAGGATGTAAAAAATCTCAGAGGTTTGCTCAGCGTATATCCTGAAGCGGTGCAGGTAGTGACCCTGGATAAAAACATCAAGACAATCAACGACCTTAAAGGCAAAAAAGTCGCAGTTGGATCACCTGGAAGCGGAACTGAAGTTATGGCAAAAGATCTGCTCAAACTTTATGGTATCACTTATGATGATATAAAAGAAGACTTTCTTGGTTTTGGAGATGCATCGTCAGGCTTGAAAGACAAGACTCTTGATGCTGCCTTTATATGGGCAGGAGTTCCTACTTCAGGGATCATGGAACTTGGTACTCAGCACAAAGTCAGGCTCCTCAATTTCTCAGCGGATATGGTAAAAAAACTTAAGAACAGTCATCCTTTCTGTGTCCCAGTAAGCATCACCAGCAAGCAGTATAGTAGCCTTATGGAAGACATTACCACCATAGCTATTCCAGCAACCCTGCAGTGCCGTGCGGCGCTTTCCGATGAGTTTGTTTACGATTTCCTTACAGTGCTCTTTAACAACCTACCACAGATTGCTGGAGCACATGCAAGAGGTGGAGACATTAGTCTGAAGTCTGCGCTTTATGGAATGGATGTAAACAATCTGCATCCTGGAGCGATAAAATTCTACAAGGAAAAAGGACTAATTAAGTAAGATTTTGACATAAAGATCTTTGTCAAAAGAAAGTATTTTAGAAGTTAGATATAAGAGGGTTTTGTAAAGTATGAACTGCAATCGCATATAGGCCTGACGTCACGCTTTGCCAGAAGTATTTTAGCTTTCGTACTGGATGGAACGTCAATGTTATTGTGCTGAAACTTGCATTTTTGCTTTGCAAATCCCTCTTGTTCTTTTTATTTCTAATGCTGGATTGAGGATGATGCCAAATGATATTTGAATTAAATTACAAACTTGAAGATTACGTATTGAATACAGACTGGGACTGCCTTACTGCGAAAGTTAAAGAGAGGTCAGTAGTATGTGCGATCGATCTTACCACGGCCCTGATCCTTGGGACCAAGGGCGCTCAGCATAGGGTGGGACTTGGTCTGGCAAAGAAAATATATAAAGATGGAGATATTCCAATTGTCGGATCAGAAGAAAAGCTGAGTTTCATGGGAGCTACCGTTGCTATGAGTCATGCTGCAAATTCTTTTGATATCGATGATGGGCACAACATGATAAGAGGGCACCCAGGAGCTTCCTTTGTGGGAGGACTCTTAGCAGCATCGCTTGAAAAAAACATATCATACAAAGATTATCTGACATCATTAGTCATATCTTATGAGGCGACAATCAGATGGGCTTTGGCTATGCAGGATTTCTATCGTTTCATGCATAGCACCGGCGCATATGGAGCATTTGGAACTGCCGTAGGAGTAGGGAAAGTGTTCGGACTTGACCGCGATATATTGAACAATGCTCTATCTATAGCTGATTTTCATGCTCCGATGACCCCTGTGATGCGTGCAGTTGAATATCCTTCAATGAATAAAGACGGGGTGCCTTTTGGAACGATGATTGGAGCTATGGCGGTCCTCGAGGCAATTCAAGGCTATAAGGGAAAAACACACTTTCTTGAAATGCCGGAATACCAGCATCTTATAGATACTTTAGGAACGGAATATGAGATACTTAATCTCTATTTCAAACCATTCACATGTTGCAGATGGGCACACCAACCAATTTCAGCCTGCATAAAACTGATGAAGGATCACCAGTTTGGACCTAATGATGTGGAAAAGGTAAAAGTTTATACATTCGTAGCGGCCTCTCGTTTAAGTAAGATTGTCCCGCATACAACAGATGAAGCTCAATATAACATAGCATATCCTGTCGCGTCCTCACTGGTCCACGGAGATCTTGGGTACATGCAGATTCGTGATGAATCGCTGAAAGACGAGAAAGTAATCTCTATGATGAGCAAACTAGAATTCGTAGTTGATGATGAATTGGAATCACTCTTCCCCGAAAAGAGACTTGCCCACGTCGAGATCAAACTAAAGAATGGCAAGATGCTCAAATCGGAAGTATTTGCTGCACCGGGAGAGGCCTCTGATAATGTTGATCACAAATGGATAACAGACAAGTTTATTAGGATCACGAAGCCGCTTTTGTCAGAAGACAGACAGAAGAGGATACTTGATCTATTGTCTGAACCAGATGAAAAACCGATGCGCGAGGTCGTAGCTGTAATAAACCACGAGTGATATGGACACTAGGTCTTTTGTCTGATGAAAAGCTTAAAGAGTTTCCCGCAGCCAAAGATATCTTTTCTATTATTACCGACAAGTGTTGTCACACGTTTAGTTAAATAGACAGAAATGATATGACCTCTTCTAATTTGGTGCATCTCAATATGCCCATTATGGGAGGTCTTTTCTAATTGCAGAGATTGATAGTCTTTACTGTTTAAGAAAAGCATAATGGCAGGATTATAGCCCCGAATAGATTTTCCATGATCATGACAGACAGAGAAGAAGGATAATATTATGTTGAAGCTGACAGATTTCGAAAAAACAATGCTTGATGGCAAAATGGGCAAGTTTAAACAGAAAGCAATGGAATTCAATGTTCGCTATGCGAAAGTTTTGGGTGCGGCGGGGTTTTGTGAAGTATCTAGAGCAACGTTATTTATTGGTGCACAGCATTATCTTGATTGTTACGGGGTAAATGAAGACTACAAAAAAATCTTTTCGGAATTTTATCTTTGTTCAGATGAAGAGGTTGAATTGGGAGAAGTAGCTACGGAATGCAAGGTTCAAACTTGTGCTGCAAGCTGTGACATGTGGAATTGTGAAAAAACACATCTTTCTAAAGAGTACAGTGATAAAAATAAAACATATACTGAAGCCGCAAAAAAAATGGGAGTAAAAATTGTCGAGTCCTGTACGCCCTACTATGTTGGCTGGGTACCCCTTATGGGAGAGCATTTCCTTTCAACAGAATCGAGTAACGTTGTCATAAGCAACTCTTTTTTTGGGGCCTATGGTAATTCAGATGGGGTTGAAGCTGCAGTATGTGCCGCAATAACCGGAAGAACTCCCAAATGGGGGATGCATATCAAAGAAAACAGATATGCAGACTGTCTTGTAAAAGTAAATTGTGATGTAGAAAGTGTTGCTGAATGGGACATACTTGGTTATACGATTGGCAGAAAATTACCTAAAAATGTCATTCCTGTACTTGTCGGAGATTTTAAAAGACCTGAAATCAACAGGATGCGGCAGTTTTCATCGTCAATATCTGTGTCCAGCGCGACCGAGCTATGCCACATAGTTGGAATAACGCCTGAAGCCCAGACACTGGAAATGGCTACAGGGGGAAAACCATGCAAATATGAAATAGAAATTACAAAAGATGACCTTGTCGAATCGCTAGCTATAATTTGCGACCCTGGAAGCGGTGCGGTAGATTATGTCAGCATAGGTTGTCCTCATCTTGCTCTGGACGAGCTTAAAGAAATCTCCGAATATATTAAAGGTAAAAAAGTAAAAAAAAGTGTAGAACTTTTGGTTTGGACCGATTACGCGACGAAGGCAATGGCTGATGTCAACGGATACACCAAGGATATTGAGTCATCAGGAGCCTTTGTTCTTACGGGAAGTTGTCCGATAGTAATGAGAGAAGAAAGTCATAAACATGCGACCGGAATGGTCATGAACGGAGTCAAACAG
>JAAZCN010000374.1 GCA_012513245.1 Synergistaceae bacterium
ATTGTTTTCCTCAATTATTTCTCTTACCACTTCTTTTGGCAAAACACCCATAATAAAACGCTCCTTTCTGATTTTATGTTGTTAATTTTCACCAGAAAGGAGCTCTTTCATTCATTCATACACAAAATTTTGGACAGTCTCCAAATTTTTGTGTAAAATTCCTCTTGTCAGAACCAGGTTAATTTATCACCACTAATCTCTATATTTTACTGCCTCCAACTTCTTTTAGGTCAAGGATTCGCTATCGCCGGCTTACACCCGTCCTTGACCTAAAAGAGCCTACGGCAGTCATACAACACTTAACAGTGTTGATTATCCCTACCCTATCAATATTATCTTCTCCTTTGACTGTTGTGCCTTACCTTTATGCCACTCAAAATACTCAACAATGTCAAAATACTTCTTGCTACAACCTCATTTCTCATCTATTTCCATCAACAATGCCCCTATTAAGCGTATGACCAACTTCCTGTTTGGAAATGTCCTTATTGTCCTCTCTCGCCGCCTTATCTTCTCGTTTAACCGTTCTAACCCATTAGTGGTACGTAGTTTCCTGTGATATTGATCAGGAAGTTCTTATACCGCTGTCGCATCTTCAAACCCTGCTTTTAATACTTCCATCGCCTTAGATGCTCTGTCTTTGTACTCCTCTAATACCTCATTTAATAGCATCCTCGCCGTCCTAGAATCAGGTGCCTCTAATATCGCCCTCACTTTAGCTTGTATCTCTTTTTGCAAGTGTTTTGGAGTCTTATCAAGTATGTTTCGCATAAAATGTGTCTGACATCTCTGCCACGTCGCTTCCTGAAAATGTTGACGTATAGCACATATGAGCCCTTTGTTATGATCTGATACTAAAAGGTCAACTCCATGTAATCCCCTTTGCTTAAGCCATGAGAAAAATTCTCCCCACCTCTCCTCAGATTCACTATCCCCAACCATAAACCCTAGTACTTCTCGGTAACCTTCCTCGTTTACTTCAATGACAATTAATAACCCCTTTGACGAACTTGTTCTTCTTCCCTCACTTTTATTACTATAGCATCAACTATAACAAAGGGAAATCTTTTTAATTAAGCGGCCTTGAGATCCATGATGTAACAATAGAATCAAGGTTTTTACATAACTCAGTGTAGATTTCGAAAATTCAGTACCACAAAGTCCATATGTTATTTCTTCAACCTCTCGGGTAGCTACCCCATTAACTACCATTCCCATTAAAGCCAGCAGTAAAGCCTGCTCACTTCTTTGATAACGTTGAAATAGAACAGTAGTAAATTTACCATACCGAAATCTGGTAACTCTTAGTGTAATACTGTCAACTCGTGTTTCTAACTTTCTTTCATAATAACCATTACGATAATCTTCTTTTTCTTCGGTCCTTTCATATGATTTAGCTTTAATTTGTTCGGCAGCTCTAGCCTGCAATACTTGATAGATCCGTTAGAACCACCGCCTATGGGTGACTGCGACCTTAAGGAGATAAAGAAGTTGTACAGTGATAAGCTGGTGTTAAAAGGAAATCTTCACACGACCGATGTTATGCTCAACGGATCGACGCAGGATGTTATTGAGGCTTCCAGAAGGGCCATAGATGATGCTGCGGCAGGGGGTCCACAGGTGACCAGTGCGGCAGGGATACCCCTGATGGAAATATTTTTGCAATGATAGAAACTGCAAAAACCTATGGCAGATACTCATGACGGTATATACCGGCACAAAGGGAAAAATCAGCCTGCATACAAGCTACTGCAGGATGCTTATGGAAGATACTGGTAATTTATTGACAATTAAGGTGCCGGATGTTAATATAAAATCGAAAGCAAGTGAATACAAAAGTATCCTGCATCATTTGTTCATCATGAGATACTCGCACGAAGAATTTATCAGCAGATCCTGTACTTAACAAGCAATTGATAGAGGCTGTTGATTATTATTTTAGTGAAAAGAACAAAAGCATAATGCTGCATGATGTTTTGAAAAAAGTCGGAATCAATGTGAAGCTTCATATTCTTAAAGGGGTGGGACACGGTTTTGAGCTGAGCGGTATTGATATAATGCAGGTAGAGGATTTTTTCGGTAAATATGTTTCACTTATAACTCCTTAGAAAGGGGGAGTAAAATGTATAGAGTTTTGTTAGTTGATGATGAACCCTGGGTTTTATCATGGGTTGAGAAGATATTTAAATGGAATGAAAAGGGCTTTGAAGTAATTGCAAAGAC
>JAAZCN010000375.1 GCA_012513245.1 Synergistaceae bacterium
CTGTTGCGAATGCACCGAAGGATGATACCAGGCTTCCTTTGTCTGCAGCGTTGTCATTTTTACGAAAAAGAGTTCCTATTGTGTTGTAAAGAATATCTCCGAAACGACGGAACTGGAAGAACCTTGTTCCGATTGTTAGGTATAGCCCTAAAATAAGGAACATAATTGCAAAATACTTATTCCAAATAACAGTCCATGCTACATATTCTAGAATTTTTTCAACTTGAGCTGCTGCTCCCATAATACATACCTCCTGCTTGTTTTTTTTTAGAAAAATGGTAAAAGGATGTGACCAGACATTTTGTTCAGTTGTAAATAGAAGGCAGTTGGCATTACACTTTATTTTGCCAGCTGCCTCTTATTTTCGAATTAGCTCCAAAGGTTAACGTTCTTTAGTATTTCGACCTTTTCTTTGTAGAAAATCCCTCTTTTTGCCTGTTCAGCCATGACCCAGTTGTAAAAATCATCGTCTTTTGCGAGCTGCTCCGCTGAGAGCATACCCTTGCCGGAAAGTTTGCCGTCTACCATCGCGCGTGCAAAGATTCCGCATGTGCTTGCTGTGGTCCATGCCATTGAAGTATATCCGGTTTCCGGTATTTCTTTCTGTGCTATCTCCCATGTGTATGAAACTTTGTCGTTGCCTTTTGTCCCTTTAACTACTATCTTGAGGACTGACATATCTTCTTCTCCCGGCAATTTTTCGTATTTTTTGGAGAAGATATCAATAAGAATGTCACGCGGGACCTGATTAACTTTGCCGAGCTTTCTTTCTTCTTTGTCAAAGAGATCAAGTTGGTTCAGGAAACGCATCTGGGCTGCCAGTCCGGGCCAACGGACAGTAAATGCCGCCATTTCAGGGACATCCTTGAAACTGCGGAAGAGGCTGCCGAGTCCATTACTGGTGAAACATTCGAGGTTTTGGAATTCTTCGATCCCGAAATCCATAACCTCACTTAATGCCGGGATCACCGGCTCTTTGCCTCCGCGGACTACTGTTGTAGGCTGCGCGAACTGATTTATGTTGTCTGAAATTGACCATGTGGTGAAGTAATTGAAAGGAGGACGGGGGTTTATGGGGAGTCCGCCGCCGACATAGACATACATTTCTTCACACTTATCAAGTTTGTAGTAGCCTCTGCCTCCGAAGAAATTGCTCATTCCCGGCTCGAATCCGATCATCGAAATACCGAGTCCGCCCGTTTTAAGCGCTATTTCATGAAAAGGAGCGTCAGAACGGCCATGCATGCTCGATACGTTTGCAAGTTTCTTTCCTGCTTTCATAGCCAACTCTGTTACAAGATAACCGACTGTTCCCGGCATCGCGGCAGTCACAATGTCTACATCAGCTGCAAGCTCATTAAATAGTTTTTCGTCAATTGCTGATCCCTGTACGGTCTTTACATTAGGATAGAGACGTTTCGTTTCCGCAAGATTTCCTTCCTCCATGTCGAGAACGACTACGTCAAAATCACTGATCAAATCGTGGACTATACAGCGTCCTACCATACCTGCGCCTATCTGCAATGCTTTTTTCTTTGTGGTCATCTACATACCTCCTAATATTATTTTAGTCTTTAAAAGTGCACAGTGGATACTATGTATACATAAAACGTTGATAGAAAATGGTAGTACCAAGGCACTTCCAGTAAAGCTAATTTATTCTCTTTTTACAGTTTTGTCAAGAGAATGTTTTTTTTGTGTTGTTTTTTATGTATTATTTATTTTCTCTTGTCTTTTGTTTTTAAGAAATCTCCCAATATGGGTGCTTTATTTCTGAAATGAGATTGGGATATTTTTCTTTTATCATATTTACTGATTCGATCAGGTGTTCTTTTAGAACATTCCCTGCTACGGTGGAATTTTTTTCTTCAAGTGCTTGAATGATCATTCTATGTTGTTTTTGGATATGTTCGATCCACCCAGGTTCATGTAGGATATGATGATGCACTAAACTGTTGTTGCTTTCAACAAGTTGATTAATGCTTTCGTTTATTCTTGAAAGTATAGGATTATGAGCGGCATCATTAACAAGACGGTGCAACAGCGCTTCCCATTTTCCGTTTCTTTCTTGTTCTTCCTTAGTCACGAAAGGGCAGGAAACAAAACTATCAAAACATTCATGTATTTTCCTTAAGTCTTCTTCTGTTCTTCTTAACGCAGCTAGCTCGGTCGCTGGTACACTTATGATCATGCGAACTTCCATCTGGTATGAGACAAAATCTGCAGGAAGCATTTGGAGGCTTTTAAGTATTTCAAGCGAAGAATCTTGATAAGAATTTTTAACAAATATACCCTGACGCTCTCTAACTTCCAATATACCGGTTGCGCTTAGGGATACTACAGCCTCTCTTAGAATATTTCTGCTAACACCAAACTCTTGCGCTAATTCTCTCTCGGAAGGTAGTTTATCTCCCTCTCCCAGCTTTTCTTCCTTAATTAAGGATAATAGTTTGTCTTGAATCAACTCTTTTTTACCTTTTAAAAAATTGTTTTTTCTAATTGCAGCCATTATTTCAGCACCCCTATTATATTTTACAATTTATTTCCCTGACGAGTTATACCATGACAATATCGCTGATCAACAACACAGTGTTTGATGAATGTTGACATCTATTAAAAAAACATATATAATAAATGTGGTACTACCGTGGTGCTACCAACTTAACATAGGAGAAAAATAATGTCAACTAAGACAGGAAGAATTTTTAATATTGCTCATTATACAATACATGATGGCCCGGGGATACGGACGACAGTATTCTTAAAGGGGTGTCCTGCCCGTTGCCTGTGGTGTTGCAGCCCCGAGTCACAAAGCTTTGATCTGGAGTACAGCGTCCTAGATCCAAATAAGGTATATGGCCGTGATGTTACCGTAGAAGAACTTTTTGCTGAAGTACGTCGCGATGAGCCTTTTTGGAGGAAATCAGGGGGCGGAGTAACTCTCTCCGGCGGAGAAGTACTTGCTCAGCCGGAATTCGCTAAGGAATTTCTTGCTCTTTGCAGGAGTCGTTTTATTCACACGGCAATTGAAACCAGCCTTTTTGCCAAACCCGAAATTGCCAGAGATGTGATCAATGAGGCGGACTTCGTTCAGTTTGATTTAAAAGCTATGGATCCGACACTTCATAAAAAATTAACGGGATTGGATAATGAAGTTATCCTTAATAACGCAGAAGAGCTTTTAAAGAGCGACAAGGATGTTTTGGTTCGTTTCCCTTTGATCCCCGGATTGAATGACAGCTCAGAAAACATAGAAGCTCTTGGAAAATTTGTTTCAAAAAACAGAAAATCTTCAAAGATTGAGATCCTTCGATATCACAAAATGGGGATCGGCACTTATGAAGAACTTGGACGTAGCTATTCGATACCTTTTGTTGATCCTCCGGAAAAAGAGGACGTGCAAAAGGCAGCGAATATTCTGAAAAAATATGATTTAGAGGTTATATATCAATAAGTTAGGGTGGTTTAAGTGAAATGCTTAAATGAAAATGAAGTAATGACAGCTAACGAGTTAGGAGGAAGGCCAATGACCAATATCTCTGAAAAGAAAAACAATATAACAGAACGTATCCATCGCATGAGGAATCGTATGATTACAAATCAACCGACGGAGCTTCTGCCGGAGCGTGCCCTTCTTGTCACAGAGGCATATAAAGAATACGCAGCAGAGCCTCCTGTTCTTAAGAGAGCTTATGCGTTTCGCAAAATCCTGCAAAACATGACGATATTTATTGATGAGGATGAGCTTTTTGTTGGGCATAATTCACCCAAACCGCGCTCTCCTATCGCGTGTCCTGAGCTAGGCGCCAGATGGATACTTGCAGATATTGATAATTTTGCTACCCGTCCTGCAGATTCAATCGGCATAACCGAAGCTAACAAGGCCATATTAAAGGAATGTCTTGAGA
>JAAZCN010000052.1 GCA_012513245.1 Synergistaceae bacterium
GTTTAGTAGGGGACCCTGCAAAAAAAATCAAAGAATATAAAGTTAAGTAGAAGGAGGTTCACTTTTGCTCTTATCTTATTATTTACCACAAACAATACTGACCAACGAGGAACTGGAGAAAGAATATGATTCTCCTTCTTGGACTGCGTCCAAGATATTCCGTAAGACAGGCATAAGATCCAGGCATATTGCCAAATACGAACTTGCCTCTGACATTGCGGTGGAAGCAGGGAAGAAGCTTTTTGCCGAACACGGAATATCTCCATCAGAAATAGACTTTCTGCTCCTGTGCACACAGAGCCCTGACTATTATCTGCCCACAACAGCCTGTATCGTCCAGGACAGATTGGGCATACCGACATCTGCAGGAGCATTTGACTATAACCTAGGTTGTTCCGGATATATATATGGACTTGCGACTGCCAAAGGACTTCTTTCTGCCGGGATAGCTAAAAATGTCCTTCTCATAACTGCCGAGACATACACAAAACACATACATCCACTCGACAGAAGCACCCGTACAGTATTCGGTGACGGAGCTTCTGCAACGTTATTAAGGGAAGAAGACATTGCTAAAATCGGTCAGTTTGTACTTGTGACTGACGGTAAAGGTGCACAGAACCTCATCGTGCCGACTGGTGCAATGGCAAATCCCCGAACAAAAGAGACAGCTAAAGAGAACGAAGATGCCAACGGCAACATAAGAAGCATGGACAACATCTACATGAACGGCCCTGAAATATACGCTTTCACCCTGAGGGGAGTTCCTGACCTCATTGAAAAGACCCTGATCAAAAACAATACAACAATGGATCAGATAGACTATGTCATACTACACCAGGCTAATAAACTTGTACTGGAATCGTTAAGGGAAAAACTTGAAATACCCGCAGAAAAATACTGCATAGACGTAGAAGACATCGGCAACACCGTAAGCTCTACTATACCGATAGCACTAAGAAGATCAATAGACAGAAACATTCCTCAGGTAAAAAGTGGAAACAAAATACTTATAGCAGGTTTTGGTGTCGGATATTCATTGGGAGCTACAGTCATAACCGTTTAGCAGACAACAAAAAGAATAGGAATAATTACAGAGGAGATGCAGAAAATGACAATAGAAGAATAACTTGACCTTATAGCAGAAACACTTGATGCAGAACGCTCAAACATCAAACCTGAAACGAAGCTATGCACATTGGATGAATGGGATTCGATGGGTGTAATATCTACCATTGCCATGCTTGACAGGAAATTCAAGAAAGTGCTGAGTGCAGAGCAGATAGAAAAGCTCGACACAGTTCAGGACATACTGGACAGGATGGAAGAATGACAGAGAACTCCCTGTTTTCTCTCAAAGACAAAAAGATACTGATAACCGGGGCATCCTCCGGTATAGGTTCTTCTGTTGCGAAGCTTGCGTCAGAACAGGGAGCAGTATGCATCATCAATGGCAGGAATGAAGAACGACTGAACCGGACACTAAAATGTCTTACAGGAGAAGGACATATTGCAGTAGTTTCTGACCTCGCGAAGGGCAATGGTACCGAACTGGTACAGAAAGCAGTTGTACAAACCGGCCCTTTAAATGGTTTTGTACACTGTGCCGGAATAGAAAAGACACTGCCTTTCCGTGCAACTCAGATCTCCGATTTAAGGGAGATAATGGCTGTAAACCTGGAGACATTCTGGGAGATAACGCAGGAGTTAGTTAAAAGTAAAAATCATGAGAAAGAAAAACTTTCTGTTGTAGGCATTTCTTCCGTAGCAGCATTGTACGGAGCACCTGGAAAAACCGCATATGCAGCGTCAAAGGGAGCACTTATATCGCTGATAAAATCACTGGCAGCGGAGTATGCGGGCAAACAGATAAGGTTCAATGCTGTATGTCCGGGTTATGTAGACACGCCAATGCTGGATGCAGTAAAGAAACTCTACAGAACAGAAGAAGAATTTGTATCATCAATAGCATCAAAACATCCGCTGGGACTCGGAAACCCGGAAGATGTGGCAAGCGCAGCAGTATTCCTGATCTCATACGCAAGTAAGTGGATAA
>JAAZCN010000376.1 GCA_012513245.1 Synergistaceae bacterium
AGCCTCGGTGATGCAAAATTGGAATGACGAAAATAAGAGGAGACCCTTTTCTTTAAGGATTTAGCCTTGCCGACGTAAATTATTTTGCCGTCCGGATCACGCATCATATATACTCCCGGTTTATCCGGAAATGTTTTTATATGGTTGAGAAGGTCTTCTTTTTTCAAAAAAATATTCCTTTCCGTGATTGCTGATGTCAGGCTCATGGTATAGGATATCATAGTATGGTTAAAGTAGCATTCAGGAGGTGCCACAATGGCTCTGGTAGTTTATAACGATCTGACAAGAAAAAAAGAACCATTTGAACCAATAGAAACAGGCAAGGTAAGATTTTACGTATGCGGGCCGACTGTATATGATTTCTTCCACATCGGCAACGCCAGACCTTTCGTACTTTTTGATATTTTTCGCAGATATCTTGAAGCAACAGGCTACGAGGTGACGTTCGTACAGAATTTCACAGACATAGACGATAAAATGATCAAACGCGCAAATGAAATGGGCATAACTGTCCCTGAACTGGCGGAAAAATTCATTGCCGAATATTTCGAGGATGCTGACGCACTGGGTATAAAAAGAGCTACGATACACCCCAGAGCGACCCACGAAATAGAGGAGATCATCAAGATCGTTAAAACTCTCATTGAGAAAGATCACGCCTATGAAAAGAACGGAGATGTCTACTTCTCGGTAGCCAGTTTTCCCGAATACGGCAAACTCTCAAAACAGGGCATAGATGAACTTCTTAGCGGAGCAAGAATAGAAGTGGATGAAAAGAAGAACGATCCACTTGATTTTGCGCTATGGAAGTCAAGCAAGCCCGGAGAGCCTTTCTGGGAGAGTCCGTGGGGCAAGGGCCGTCCGGGGTGGCACATTGAATGCAGTGCAATGTCCACAAAGTATCTCGGAAATTCTATAGACATCCACGGAGGAGGAAGCGACCTCATCTTCCCCCATCACGAGAACGAAATAGCCCAGTCAGAGTGTGCTTCAGGATGCCGGTTCGTAAAATACTGGCTCCACAACGCATACATAATGATCGATAAAGAAAAAATGTCTAAATCACTTGGCAACTTCAAGACCGTGAGGGATATAAGAAAGAAATTCAACCCGTTGGTGCTTCGCTACTTCCTTTTGAGCGCGCACTACCGCTCACCCATCAATTTCTCAAAGGAAGGCCTGGATCAGGCACAGAGTGCTCTTGAGAGGATCAATAACTGCTATACTGACCTTAATTTTGCCGTAGCAAACCGTAAACCATGCGAGAGAGACAGTCTTCTTTCTGAGGCAATTATCAAAGCTCAAAAAGGATACTCGGATGCGATGGATGATGATTTCAACACAGCAGGAGCCCTTGGCAGCGTATTTGACGTTGTTAGGGCAGTCAATGTCCATCTGGCAGAGAATGACGGCTTTTTCGAGGAAGGAATAAAAGCGGCAAAAGAGTTTTTCGAAAATGTGAACAATGTCTTTGGTTTCTTTCAGAGCGAGTGCGAGGAAGATTCTGATGCAGAGATCGACGCACTCCTCGAGGAACGGGTCGGGGCCAGGGAATCGAAGAACTTCAAAAGATCTGACGAGATCAGGGATCTGTTGGCAGCAAAAGGAATAATAATTGAAGATACGCCGCAGGGCGCACGCTGGAAAAGACAGATATAGAGAAAACCTGACCACCGGGATCCACGAATAATGAACAAGCACGCCCCGGACTTAACTAAGTTCCGGGGCGTTCTTGCAGATAAAGTTAAACGGATGCTCTCTAACCTCCGCCGATAAGCGGAAAAATCCTTACGTCGTCTCCGTCTTTAAGGGGAGTATCGTCCTTTTGAAGATGGAGCATATGGTGACCGTTCACGAGGATGTTGACCCTTTTGGAAATCTTGTCTCCATCCATGCAGAACTCACGGAATTTCTCCCCGTACTTCACGTTCAGATCCTCCATAAGGAGTCCAAGAGTCGGCCTTAAGGGCATCGTTATCTCCTTGGTGCCAACCATAGTCCTGATATTTGCAAAAAAACCGACTTTTATCAAGTTATTACACTCCTCACGAAGCGGGTCCATTCCGACTTCCGAAATGCGGCTGACTCGATGTTAAATCAGGATCCGCCCGCAATATATTTAATTTGATAGGGCGGATCTCAGAAATTACAGGGCTAGAGCGGCATAAACTCCCTGAGTCCGAGAGCTTCAAGTTTTTCAGGTGTCGGGACTCCGTTTTCATCCCAACCCCTTGCCTCGTAATAAAGAGGGAGCATTTCAGGAACACGGCTTACATTACCCTTCATCGGACCTGAGCTGATAGGATCGTTGAACATTCTTACAGGCAGGGTATCGTCTGCTTTGGTATATCCAACGCTAAGGTTATACAGTTTTTCCAGGTTATATATCCTTTCACCCACCATGACGATATCGTCAGCTGAGAATTCGATGCCTGAGGCTCCTGTGATCTCATCTGCGATAGCGGGAGCACCGAGTGCGAATGTCGTAAAGAGGCACATGCCTGCGGAGTCGACTGCTGCAGTAAGATCTTGGAACCCCTTGACCCATGCCGGTTTTTCAACAATAGACTGCTGATCGAGTTTTTCCGGCAGACCAAGTATTTCAGGAGATATAGTATATCCGCGAACGTGGCATCCTCCCCTGTTTGAAGTAGCGTAATTGAGTCCTATCCCCTGGATGCCGCGAGGGTCATATGCCGGCATTTCCTGCTTTTTTGCTGTCATTGAAAATTCGGGATGTCCAAATTTACTAGTCATCCTGAATGAACCCTCTGCAAGTTCGTTGCCGAAGCCCTTGCGGTATGCGGTTGCCTCTACAAGGGCTATGATGGCATCTTCACTGCCGAACTTAAGCTCGTATCCGACTTCATCCTTTCCTATGGCACCTGCTTCATATAGCTCCATAGCTGCTGCTATAGTACTGCCCATTGTTATCGTGTCGAGTCCTAATTCGTTGCAGATAAAGTTGGCCTTGTTTACGACATCGATGTTGTCTATGCAGCAGGCAGGTCCGAATGACCATACTGTCTCATATTCAGGCCCTTCGCCTTCACCGGCGTATTTGCCTTCGCTCCATGCTACCCTGCCGCATCCTATCGAGCAGTAGGCACATGCTTTATTCTTGTGCAACCTTGTCGCAGCAAGTGTTTCTCCTCCAATTTTATCTGCGGTTTCGAAATGTGATTCCTGGAAATTCTTTGTTGGCAGTGAACCCACTGAGTTGAGGATGTTCAAGAGAACGTTAGTTCCAAACGCAGGGAGTCCACCGCTCGTAACAGCGTTTTCCTTGAGCAGTTTTTTGCTTGCTCTTACTGCCGCCAGGAACTTATCTTTGTCTCCTACCTTTACTCCTTTGGTCCCTCTCACAACGATAGCTTTAAGGTTCTTGGAGCCCATAACGGCTCCTACACCGCTGCGTCCTGCTGCCCTATGGTCATCGTTCATTATGCTTGAGAATAAAACTTTGTTCTCTCCCGCGGGACCAATGCACGCCACTTTTGCGTCAGGATCATGTTTTGCAAGGAGAGCCGCTGTTGTCTCAGGAACATTCTTCCCCCAGAGGTCTGACGCGTCGCAAAGTTCCGCTGTTCCGTTGTAGATGTTCAAATAGACTGGTTTTGGCGATTGTCCTTCAAAAATGATCATGTCATACCCGGCATACTTGAGTTCCGGACCCCAGTACCCTCCGGAATTGGATCCGGCAAGTGTGCCGTTAAGAGGAGCACGGGTGACTACTTCGTATCTGCCTGTGCTTGAACCCATTGTACCTGTGAGCACTCCCGTTGCAAATATCAGGTTGTTCTCAGGTCCTAAAGGATCTACACCCGGCTTGACTTCTTTCATGTAGTAATAGACACCCAGACCTCTGGATCCGAGGTATTTCTTTGCCGCTTCCATATCGAGAGCTTCTTTTTTAACAGTTCCTTCAGTAAGGTCAACTCTCAAAATTGTCCCTGTCCAGCCTGCCATATTACCTCACCTCCTCAAGAGCCTGTTTCATTTTGGCTGAGAATGCTTTTTTTCTGTTAAGAGTAGCGGTATCTGCAGGGAGGTATTCAATTGCCTCTGTTGGGCAGAATTCCACGCAGAGAGGCTCTCCGCCGCAGTGGTTACATTTTATTGCTACCTTGGCGACCCTGTCGAAAGCGATATTTCCGAAAGGACATGCCATAACGCACATCCTGCATCCAATACACTTATCCTCATCAACATTTATGACTCCGGTCTCTTCGTCACGGACGAGGGCATTTGTTTTGCAGACCGCCATGCATGCGGCCTCTTCACACTGGAAACACATCAGCGGAACATTCTTTCCCTTGTCAAACCTGAAGACATTGACTCTTGATATTGCGGGCCTGAACTCTCCGTTTTGAGACAGTGAACAGGCCAGTTCACAGGTCCCGCAGCCGATACATTTCTCCGGCGATGTTATAAGTAACATTTCCATGCC
The DNA here is from genome assembly GCA_012513245.1 of Synergistaceae bacterium. The sequence continues at coordinate 4,451 of JAAZCN010000376.1, forward strand.
GCATTCCTCCCTGTACTTTTCTGATCCCCCGCAACTTACGGGGGTGTTATTAAGGCAAAAGGAGACCCTTCCGAAGGGTCTCCTTCTTTGCTAACGGCAGGCGGCGGGATCACTCCCGCTGCCCAATGCCCGGAATTTCTACGTGAGATATGCCGGGTCGAAGGGTAATTATTAAAAAGCTTTTATTTCTTTTGAGACTCTGTTAAAAACTTGACGCTTTCAATATATTTCTGGCAATGATCGCAGTGATCACGGTCATTCTCTGCCCTGCCTGCCCAATCAAGCATCTCTTTTGTCGCAAAGTAAATGCCGCACCTTTTGCACTGAAGGACATCAAATTCTTTGTGCCATATATTTCTTTTTCCCGGTGATTCCTCGTATGTTATCTTTCCTGTCGGACATACTGTGGCGCATGAAAGACAGCCTATGCAGGCATCTGTCTCGAGTTCGTAAGGGGTCGCCACATGTCTGTCGAAACCTCTGCCTACGAGCTCTATTGCTTTTGTTCCGTTTGCTTCGCATGCTCTTACGCAGCGCCCGCACCTGATACAAAGATCAGGCTCCGGAGCAAATCTCTCCTCGCGTTTAACGTCATATTTAGAACAGAGCTGCTGGATGATCGGAGATTTCGGGTTTCTGTTTACCAAAAGCTGTAAGACTGTCTTTCTGGCCTTTTTTGCTCTTTCTGACTCGGTCTCTACAGAAATGTTTCCGGTGATAGGGAACATACATGAGGCTACGATCTTTTTGCTGCCCCTGTCCTCTATTTCTACAGAACAAACCCTGCAGTTGCCCTCGGGACTGAGACCTTCGTGGTTGCAAAGAGCCGGGATATCTATACCGTTTGTCTGGGCAGCGTGCAATATCGTTGTCCCTTTTTCCACCTTTAACGGTATGCCGTTGATAGTTATCTCAATCATCATCGATCACCTCTTTCTTACAGACTCCTGATCTGCAAAAATGCTCTTTTTCGTGTTCGATGTATTCTTGTCTGAAATATCTTATCGTAGACAATACCGGATTGGCAGCAGACTGCCCTAATGCACAAAGGGACGTATCTGAGATGCCCACGGCAAGCTCTTCAAGTGCCTGGGTATCGCCTTCCTGACCTTTTCCGTTCGTAAGATCGTGGAGTATCATCTGCATTTTTTTCAGGCCTTCCCTGCAGGGGACGCATTTGCCACATGATTCTTCAACAAGGAAATCGATGAAGTAACGCGCTATGTCTACCATACAGGTCTTGTCGTCCATTACTATCATGCCGCCCGAACCCATCATCGACCCTGCTTCGGTGAGGCTGTCAAAGTCTACCGGGGTGTCAAGCATAGATCTCGGAAGGCATCCGCCTGATGGACCCCCGGTCTGGACGGCTTTGAAAGGACGATTTTTGGCTACTCCTCCGCCAATATCGTAAATTATCTGCCTCAGGGTCGTTCCCAATGGTACCTCGACAAGTCCTGTATTTTTGACCTTGCCTACAAGGGCGAAGACCTTAGTGCCTGAATTGTTTTCAGTTCCAATGTTACTGAACCATTCTGAACCATTTGTGATGATATGGGGAACGTTTGCCCAAGTCTCTACGTTGTTGAGCACTGTAGGAGATTCCCAGAGGCCCTTTTCTGTGGATCTTATATACTTTACCCTCGGGACTCCGGGTTTTCCCTCTATAGAGGTCATAAGTGCCGTAGACTCACCGCAGACAAAAGCGCCTCCGCCTTTGCTGATCTCTACATGGAAATCAAAACCTGTGTCGAGAATGTTAGTACCGAGCAATCCGACATCTTCGAGATTCTTTATAGAGTTTGCAAGCCTTTTAACGGCCAGCGGATATTCATGCCTTACATATATAAAGCCTTCACTGGAACCGATCGCGTAAGCACCGATAGTGAGCCCCTCTATGACAGAATAAGGATCGCCTTCCATAAGCGCTCTGTCCATAAATGCACCCGGGTCACCCTCGTCACCGTTAACAAGCACGTAACGCTTCTCTGAAACTGAATTACGGCAGGATTCCCACTTTACTCCTGTCGGGAAACCGCCGCCGCCCCTGCCTCTCAGTCCTGAGGCCTTAACTTCACTGCAAACTTCCTCAGGGGTCATCGACTCCAATGCTTTCAAAAGACCTGAATATCCACCGTGGAAGATGTAATCTTCGAGATCGAGCGGAGCCATGGTGGTCATTTTGCCAAGGACAAGTTTTTTCTGTTTTGCAAGAAAAGGTATGTTTTCTGCGATCGGATCTTCTGCAGGTTTCCCATCATGTCCGGACATCGCCTTGGGCTTGTATGGCCTGCCCTCTTTGATAGATTCGAGTATCCCGTTTACGTCATCGGGAGTAACTTTTTGGTAATACCAACCGTCAGGTTCCACATGGACTATAGGGCCATTTTCGCAAGGGCCCATGCATCCTGTCATACCTGCCCTGACATTAATGTCACTGTTCTTTTCCTCATGTTGGGTCTGTATTTTAAGGCTGTGCCAAAATGTGTGGCTGTCATCAGAAGATTTTTTTTTGTTTACAGCTTTGGCAAATTCTTCAGCAAGGACCATACTTCCATTCGCAACACAGCCCGGTCCTCCGCATATCCAAATCTCTTTCCCTGTTTTTAATTTTTCGGATAGAGCTTTTTTATAATTTTTTAATTCAGAAAGAGTGTTGAATTTCATGAAGAAAACTCCTTTGCGAGAAGCTCTGCTACTTTGGAGGGTTCCATCTTGCCAAAAGAATTTTCGCCGCATGTTACGACCGGCGCAAGCGCACAGGCACCGACACAGTTTACTGTTTCAAGTGTGTATTCGCCGTCTTCTGTAACTCCGCCTATCTTGACATCAAGCTGTTTTTCAAGTTCTTCAAGAACTGCGGCAGAACCGCGCAAATGACATGCAGTACCCATACAGACACAAATTATCCTGCGACCCTTTTTCTCTTGACTCAGAGTCCGGTAAAATGTCACAACAGCAAATACACGGCTTTCAGAAACTCCCAAGTACTCCGCTGCAGCGCGCATAGCTTCAATTGAAATGTATTTTTCTGATTCCTGGATATCGAGAAGAATTGCAAGCAAATATCTGGGATCTTGCCTATATTTATGCAAAATCTCAGCGATTCGATCGATCTCCCCCAAAAAGACCGCCCCCTCGCTATACGGTTATTTAACTTACATATATACATATTAAGATTAACACTGGCCCATTGAAAGTCAAGCCGGAATATTAAGATAATTGTAAGTGCAGCCGGATAAACATCCGGCGGGAGTCAATGGGAAATCTATAGCAAATCAGTTGGGAGTCA
>JAAZCN010000053.1 GCA_012513245.1 Synergistaceae bacterium
ATCGGTGGAGGCAAATTAATTTTCTCAAATGGAAAAGTTATTGGTGCAATAGGCGTAAGCGGTGGTACGGAAGCACAAGATGTAGAAATCGCTTCTACGTCACTTTCAGATTATACGTCAAACTGAAAAAACTCTTTAATTTTCTCACAGTCTTTCTCGCATATTTTTGATCAGAAAGTGCTGTTCCTGCAACGGGGAACAGAACAATTTATCATGTTGCCTGATCCATTTCGTGTGCCCTTCGAGATCGTGATTCCTGAGACTTAAACACATTAAATCTACAGGATACTGTCCGGCACATTCATGGATATTTGTGATGGTTAATTACCTTAGAAAAAAAGGCTCCGGTGGATCAGTCTTCTTTTCTAAGTGCTGTGGCAGGCAGTTCTACTATTTCGCCTTCCTGTTCTTCATCAAAATCCGCGGGCTCGCTTCCTGCAAAATCCGAGTGATCATCCCAACTTTCGTCCGTTGTGTCGATAACTTCGGATCTGCTCTTTCTATAGCTTCCGCCACTAAAAGGATCATAGCTCTTCGCCGATGTATAGACCCTTACTCCGTTGCCGCTCAGCAGCCCTGCGATGATCAACACAAAGAGAGCTATACCCACAAATCCCGCGATGAATATTATCGCGGGGAAGGCAAATCCAAATATTAACGTTCCAATAAGTAAAAAGATCAGGAGTCTCATTAAGTCTCTCTCCTTCAGGATTTTTTCTGCCTGTTATTCTTTGTGGCAGTCCTTGGTTTCTTTTTCCTGTTTTCGGCGGCAGATTTTCCTGTGCTTCTGTTTATGCCGCTTTTTTTCTTTTCATCCGTCTTCCAAGGACGGTCTGTTGAACGCCCCTCAGATTCAGTCCTGTAGGCAGGCCTTTTTGTGGTTTTTACTGTGTCGTCTCTTTTCTTTTCATCTGTCCTCGAAGTTCGGTCTGAATCGTGGCTCTCGGGTTTAGCCCTGTAGAGAGGCCTTTCTTCTTTTATCTTTCCGCTTCTGTATCTCTCTTTAGGCGGGGCGTCGGTCTTTCTTCGTTTATCAGTTGAGGCGGGTCTCTTTGCGCCGCGTTCTTCAACAAAACCTCCTGATGCTTTTGTTCCTGCCCTCTCTGGTTTCTCTGTATTATGTACCGGCGCATCAGACCTGTCCTTTGCTCTTGAAGGTCCTGAGGTCCTTCGTGGATCTGCCGTCCTTTTTTGAGGTGCGCGTACCTCTCTCTTTTGCGCAACAACAGCAGGTTTTACTTTTGGCCCTGCTTCGAGTATGCATGGATCACCGGCCATCGTTTTTCTTCTAAGCTGTCCGCATGCCGCGTCTATGTCGGCCCCCTGTTCCTCCCGTATCTCTGCCTCAAAACCGGCTGTCTCAAGTACAGAACGGAACTTGAGGATGTTCTCGGGAGCCGGTTTCTCATAACGGCTATCTACCTGGTTGAACGGGATCAGGTTGATAAAGACATGTATGCCCTTCAAATAACGCAGAAGCAGTCTGGCATCTTCTACACTGTCGTTTACTCCGCCAAAGAGCGCATATTCTATCGTGATCCGGTTGCCCGTCATTTTCTGATATTCCTGCATGGCCTTCTTCAGTTCATCAAGCGGGAATGTCTCGTTTACC
>JAAZCN010000054.1 GCA_012513245.1 Synergistaceae bacterium
ATGGTAGTTGTCGTTGCTGACGACCCGGGACCATGGTCTTCCCAGACTGAACAGGATACGAGACACTTTGCCAAATATGCGAACCTGCCGGTATTTGATCCATCTTCACCTGAAGAAGCATATGAGATGGTCTCATATGCCTTTGATCTCTCTGAAGAATTTAAACTTCCGGTATTTCTCAGACCGACTACGCGGGTCTGCCACGCAAGTGCCACTGTGGATCTGAACATTATTTCCAAGCCAAAACCAGCAACCGGGTTTGAAAAAAAACCGGACTGGATCATTTTCCCTTCGCTTTCCTACAAGAAACACGGCGAACTTGAAAAAAAACAAAAACTTCTCTCTGACAGATTGAGTACCCTCCCCTTCAACAGGATCATCAAAGGAGGAAAGAGAGGGATCGCCGTATCCGGAATATCGTACCTCTATGTCATGGAAGTGATAAAAGAATATGCGCTCGACCTTACGGTATTCAAGGTAGGGACCCCATACCCACTTCCCCTCAAGCTTGTAGCGGAATTTTTGTCCCTGGTCGATCAGGTCATGGTCGTCGAAGAGCTCGATCCTGTAATTGAGGAGCAGCTGCTTATGGTTTCAGCGGGAAAAAATAATATCTTTGGCAAGATGACAGGGGATATGCCGTTTAATGGAGAGTATAGTTTTGAATCGATCAAAAATGCGGTGTTGAAGTTTGTGGGCGCCGAAATCTCAGACCCTGTTATGGTCGACATTCCCAAACTTCCGGTGAGGCCGCCGGTACTCTGTGCAGGATGCCCGCATAGGGCCTCTTTCTACGCTGCCAAAACAGCAGCCAAAAACTTTGAAAAGACTGTCTACTGCGGAGATATAGGCTGTTACACCCTTGGCAACGCCGCGCCACTTAACACAGTGGACACCTGTCTCTGCATGGGTGCGGGTATAACGATAGCCCAGGGAATAAAACTTGCCGAAAAAGAGACGAAGTGCATTGCGTTCATAGGGGATTCAACATTTTTCCATACGGGAATTCCCGGGATCATCAACGCAGTCTATCAGAATACTGACATAACAATAGCAGTACTCGACAACCATACCACGGCTATGACCGGTGGACAGCCGCATCCCGGTACGGGGAGAACTGCCATGGGTATGCCTGCAAAACCTCTCGATATCGAAAAAATACTGAGAGCCTGTGGTGTGGAGCACATATCGACAGTAGATCCGTTCAAATATAAAGAGACAGTCGATGCCTTCAAAAATTCCCTTGAATATAACGGGCCTTCGGCTGTGATCGCAAAAGCGCCCTGCATTGCCCTCATCAAGCTTCCCAAGACTGTGCGGAGAGTCAATGAGGAGTGCATAGGATGTCTGAAATGCATAAAACAACTGGGATGCCCGGCAATGTCTGTCGGAAACGATGGGAAAATAGTTATAAACGAGCCTATATGTACAGACTGTTCTCTCTGTGTGAATGTTTGCCCTGTGGGCGCGATAAAGAGGGTTGATAGAAATGTATAGCAATATAGTGATCGCGGGAGTCGGAGGCCAGGGAACACTGCTTGCCTCAAAAATACTCTCTGAAGCTGCACAAAAAAGAGGTCTCTTTGTCCGGACTTCCGAAACGATCGGAATGGCACAGAGGGGCGGAAGTGTCTCAAGCCATCTCAGGATAGGATCTCAGGACGTTTCGTCTGTAATCCCTCTCCGTCACGCGGATATTCTGATAGGTTTCGAGCTGGCCGAATCGGCAAGACATCTCAACAGGCTGAAACCTGATGCGTCTGCGGTGGTCAATATTGACTGCATCGTTCCGACAAACGTTGCTTTGCGTCAGGGTGAGTATCACTGCGATGAATACCTCAGCGTGATAAAAAATAACATCAGTAAAGGGTTTTACTTAAACGCTGCTCCCATGGCAATAGAGGCGGGGGATGCCAGGACTCTCAATATCGTGCTGCTGGGTTTTTCAGTGGGAGCAGGTATACTGCCATTTGATGAAGAAGAGATCAGGAACGCGATGGAGTGCTGTATAAAACCCGGGCTTTTGGAGATCAACAGAAAAGCTTTCCTGATCGGAGCAGAGGCAGCCAGAAAACAGTTTTAAACTGAGCAGGTAAATTATATATCAAGATCAAAAACAGAACATAAGAAGAGCGGAGCTGAGAGTAATGAATGAATTATCAATAATGAGCCAGTGTTTTGCCCAGGTGAGAAGAGTTGCAAGTTTCAGTCCTATGTATATTGAAAAGTATAAAGATATCCCGGTTAACACATTAATGACGAAAGACCAGTTTGAATCACTGCCTTTAACGACAAAACAGGATCTTAGGGACGCATATCCCATGGGGATGCAGTGTGTCCCTAATGAACGGATAGTCAGGGTGCATTCCTCTTCCGGAACAACAGGTGTACCTGTAATACTCCCATACAGCAGCCAGGACCTTGAAGACTGGTCGATCATGATGGAAAGATGCTACCAGTTTGCCGGTTTAACAAGGGAAGACAAGGTGCAGATAACACCCGGATTCGGTCTGTGGACTGCGGGGCTTGGATTCCAGGCCGGGGCGGAGCGCCTTGGAGCTATGGTCATCCCTACCGGAAGCGGCAACACCGACAGACAACTCCAGCTTATGCGGGATCTTGAAGCCTCTGTCCTTATAGGAACATCCTCGTACGGCCTCCTTATAGCCGAAGAGGTAGACCGCAGGGAGATGCGGAATGAGATCAAGATCAAAAAGGGGATCTTTGGATCTGAAAGATGGGGAGATAAGGTACGTGACCGTATCCATGAGATCTTGGGTATTGAGTTCTTTGATATTTACGGCCTTACTGAAATATATGGACCCGGGATCGCAATAGATTGTTCCGAACATACAGGAATGCACTATTTTAACGATTTTATTTACTGCGAGATCATAGACCCGACAACAGGTAAAGTGCTCCCTGACGGAGAGCAGGGGGAGATCGTAATAACGACCTTCAGAAAAGAAGCTGCTCCGCTCATTCGTTACCGGACTCACGATATTTCGAGAATTATCCCCGGAACATGCCCGTGCGGATCACCATTTCCAAGACTGGACAGGATCGTCGGAAGAAGCGACGACATGATCAAGGTCAAGGGAACAAATATATATCCGGCACAGGTTGAGGAAATACTCAGGAACATCGAAGGGTTTTCAAGCGAGTACAGGGTAATACTCGACAATGAGGACTTGAGGGACAGGATGACAGTACAGGCTGAGGCTTTTGAGGGAACAGACCGCGAAGAGCTTGAAAAAGAACTGGAGAGATCCTGCAAATCGGGGCTTGGGATAAAAGTAATACCGGAAGTTATGAAGATAGGCGAACTTCCCAGAAGCGAGAAAAAGACAAAAAGAGTAATAGATAACAGGGGATAGTCGTCAACAGATCAAAAGCAAAATATGAGCGGGCTTTGAGGTCATTTTTCAATGAGACTAAAGCTCGCTCAACTTTTTTCAGGAAAATTACTTAAAGCCGTCTATACCTTCGTTGGAGAGTATGTCGGCTCTTTTGTTTTGTTCCCTTGGTATCCAGTGATAGGAGATATCCATAGCTTCAGCCAATTCCCAGACCTGCTGTGCCAGAAGGCGCAGGTGGGGAAGATTGATCTTCCATTGTCTGGAAACCTGACTAACGACCAGCTTGCTGTCACCGTATACCTTTAACGATCTGACTCCTTGCTCCTTAGCTGCTTTTAGCAACAGTATCAAAGCCATGTATTCGGCTTCGTTGTTAGTTTTTTCCCCAAGAAAGCGGGCTGTCTCCCATACCACTTTTCCTTGGTCATTTATCATAAGAGCACCGGCACCTGCTTTTCCCGGATTACCTCTTGAAGCACCGTCAAAAAAACCTTCCATCAATATCCCTCTTCCACACTTAAATAGATGCGCTATACTTTATTATATACTGCATTGGGGGTATTAATATGGCTTCTGTGAAAAAAACTAACGCGGTCAGGATATTGGAAAATGCGAAGATCCGGTTTGAGCTGATCGAGTATGAGGTCGATGAAAGCTCGCTTTCAGCCGAGGATGCGGCTTTAAAGACCGGTGTGCCCGAAGAGCAGACCTTCAAGACGCTATGCGCCAGAGGTGATAAGACCGGTGTTATGCTGGTCTGCCTGCCTGCAGGCAGTGAACTGGACTTCAAGTCCCTCTCTTCGGCAAGCGGAAACAAGAGCTCCGAACTTGTCCCGCTTAAGGAGGTACAGCCCCTTACAGGGTATGTAAGGGGAGGGTGCTCTCCTCTTGGAACAAAAAAAAGACATCCGGTTTTCATCGATGAAAGCGCTTGCAAATTTGACTATATAACTGTGAATGCGGGGCAGAGAGGACTTCTTTTTAAACTAAAGCCTGACGACCTTATAGCTGCCACCGGGGCTAAAACAGCCAAGATATCACGCTGATCGTTAGTGCAGTCTTTTTAAAGACTACCATGCGTTTTCATATATTTTTTTGACAGCTGCGAAATCAAGCGGGCGAGGATTGTTTGACATGAGCCTGACCTCTTTAAGGGCAGCTTCAGCCATTTCGGCTGCAGCCTCTTTCGGTATACCGAATTCCCTCAGTCTGGTCTTTACGCCTATCTTTTCGCCTAGTTCAACGATTGCCTTAAGCGCGGAGTTGGCGGCGTCACAGGCAGACATACCGTCTTTGTAGACTCCCATAGCTTTTGCTATCGGAATGAATTTATCTTCACATCCCTCAAGGCTGTATTCCATGACCCATCTCAGAAGAGCTGTGTTGGCCTCTCCGTGAGGCACATGATACTGACCCCCCAGCGGGTAGGCCATAGCGTGGACTCCGGCTGTCCCCGACATTGAAAAAGCCATTCCGGCTATCATGCTTCCATAGGACTGTGCCTCTCTTGCCTTAAGGTGTTGACCGTTTAGGACACATTCTGGAAGGTTGGAATATATATTGCTGATAGAGATGAGAGCAAGGTCCTGAGTGAATTGATTTGTTCCGAGAGAGAGGAAGGCTTCCACTCCGTGAACCAGAGCGTCCATGCCTGATGCCGCAGTTATATGCGGCGGGAGGTCAAGAGTCAGTTCAGGATCTACAAGTGCAATGTCAGAAACAAGGAACCTGCTTGATATCCCTTTTTTCATCTTCTCTTCAGCAAATGAAAAGACTGCCACGGCGGAGACTTCCGATCCGCTTCCGGAGGTGGTAGGGATCATTATTGTGGGAAGGCCTTTTTTTGTGATCTTTTCACTTCCTACCATATCTGATACTTTGATCTCAGGATCATCCGCCATTACTGCTGCCATCTTTGCAAAATCCATGGAACTTCCGCCTCCAAAGGCGATCAGGCAGTCATAAGAGCCTTTTCTTATGTGTCCGACAGCTTCCTCAAGCAGTTCCACCGGAGGTTCCGGTTCGACCTTGCCCCAGTGCCCCGGTTTCATTCCCAGTTCTGTTGATCTTTCCATAAGAAATGCGAGGTGCTTGCTTTGAGCCATGTGGCTGCCGGTTACGAAGAGGGGTCGTTCTGATCCCAGCTGTAAAGCTTTTTCCGGCGCTAAGCGCGAACAGCCCGATTCGAAGATCACTTCCTGCGGCATCCTAAATTTGAAAGGTTTCATTAGATCAATGTTACATTCTGTAATGATCATTTAGCAGACACTCCCATCATATATTTGACCAGGGCCAGGAAATGCTGAAGCCCAGGTAATCGAAAATAAATCTCCCTGTAAATATTGCGAGGATGCATCCTGCGGCAAGGTACGGGCCAAGAGCTACAGCATCCTTTCTCTTTATTTTTTTAGCAATGAGCAGGGGGATCACTATCACACCGCTTGACATAAAACCAAGGTAAAGGCTGAGAATAGTAAGTTTCCAGCCCATAAGAGCTCCGATCCCGAGCATCATCATTGCATCGCCTGTGCCCATTCCACCGCGGCTGACAAGAACTATCGCGTAAATAAAAGCAAATCCAAGAGCGGCCCCCATTGCTCCGTCGATCAAAGCAGGCAGTCCGCCCGGCAGCCTTGCAAGAAGAGAAACAACGGCCATTGCAATGGCCCATGAATCGTAGATGTAACCGCTTTCAATGTCTGTAAGGGAATGGAAGAGCATAAAAAAGAGCGCAATAAAAGAAAAGATCAAGGGAGAGCTTAGTCCCCAGTACCAGACAGAAAGAGCTCCGATGATCCCGCCTGTAAGTTCGGTTATGAAGTGCCGCGGAGATATAATACTCTGACAGGTCCGGCAGCGTCCCAGAAGTACGATGTAGGAAATTATAGGTATAAGGTCGGAAGAATTCAGCTGTCTGCCGCATTTATCGCAGACAGAACGCTCCTGTCCCCACCATTTTTTTTCTGCCACCGTTCGCATTGCTGCAGCGTTGATGAAAGAGCCGATCACAGCTCCTACGACGAAACCAAGAAATATGCTGATAGTTTCAATGCTTTCCATGTGGACACCCCTCATGCAGGAGGTTAAAATAAGCTTCACAGGCAAGATCCCGACTACATTATTTACAGGAGATGAAAGACAATGCCCATCGTAGTAGTAAATATCAAAGAAGGCCGCACACTCGAACAGAAGCGCGATATGGTCACGAAGGTCACTGATGCCCTTTGTGAGACCATGGAGGTCCCTAAAACCTCAGTTCGTATTATCATTAACGAAATGGCTAACGATAACTTTGCAATAGCGGGAACCCTGATATGCGACAACCAGAATGCTCAGGTCAAGAAATAGCACTAACTGGAAAAGAGTTCTTTAAACCGCTTGTGCTGCCATAAATATTGCTCCGGCGCCCTGAGTATTATTTTTTCCAGATCCTGATTTACTTTAGCTGTCAATGATTTAAGTGCCGCCTCCCGGTCCCTGCCCTTTTCCCATTCGATCGGGGGGCTGATCACCAGTTTGAAGCGGAATGGCTCTATCCTTATGCATTGATATGGCAGGATAGGTGCGCCTGATATCCACGCAAAGACTGCAGCTCCCTGGAAAGTGCTGGTTTCATGACCGAAAAAGGGGACCATTATCCCGTCTCCCCCTCCGTGCTGATCGGCTGCAAGACCTATAAGTTCATTTCTTCTTAGTATGCCGACAGCCCTTGTCATAGGCTCATCTTTTCCCAGTGTGCGCAATCCGCCGTTATGTCTCAGAGTCTCGATGAGTTCTTTTTGGAACGGATCATCGGAATGTCTGACCACCCCTACGCCCTTACAGTTTCTTCCCAGCCAGGCTGCCGCATGCTCCCAGTTGCCGCAGTGAGCTGATACGACAATAACTCCTTTGCCCTGGGCAAAGGCCTGATCCATGTGTTCTCTGCCCTCAATTTCGACGGTCCATCTGTCAACAAGGGAAGGGTCTTTTTGCCAGGAAAGCATTTCGATGCCGGTCCATATCATGCTCCTGTAAGATCCATCAAGCATTTTCCTTTTTTCGGCATTAGTTTTGTCAGGAAAAACAAGTTCAATGTTTTTCCGGGCAACCTTTTTCCTTGGCGCGATAAGGCTGAGAGGGATGAAAATAAAATAAAAAAGAGCGTTTGCTCTCCATCCCGGTCTTATCCTTTTTGCAAAACCGATAAAAAGTTTGAGTTTCCAATCCATATTAAGGCTCCTAAAAAATATCCTTTAACTGAATATAGGGTTTTTAATTGCTGAATTTGACCAGTCTGAAATCCTTTTTGCCGACCCGTAACTGTACATATCCGCTGTCCAACAGGTCTTCAGAAGAGATCTGCTTTGATTCTTCTGTAACTTTGACTCCGTTGAGGTAGACCCCACCCTCTTTTAATTTGCGTTTTGCCTCACCTTTTGAAGCGCATCCGCCTGAGAGGACAAGAAGATCTGTAATAGGGCCGCCTATTATCGAGTCAGTCTTTGCAAAGGGTATCTCTGCAGAGAGAGTATCAAGGAGGTCAGCATCTGCTTCCCTTATGTCCATTTCACCGAAAAGGATCGCGCTGGCGTCTTTTGCCTTTTTCGAGGATTTTTCTCCATGCACTCTGCACGTCAGGTCCCATGCGAGTTTTTTCTGAGCTACTCTTAGATGAGGATTTTTGTTGTGCTCTTCAATGATGGTGCTGATCTCATCCAGATCCATGAAAGTAAAGAGTTTATAGAGCTTTTCAAGATCGCCGTCGTCAACATTTATCCAGAACTGATAGAATTTGTATATACTTGTGCGATGCGGAGAAAGGTAGACAGCTCCGCTCTCTGATTTACCGAATTTCTGTCCCTGCGCGTTGAGCAGGAGGGGGAATGTGATGCCGTAACACTG
>JAAZCN010000055.1 GCA_012513245.1 Synergistaceae bacterium
AAAGAAGAATTTCAAGGCATATCATGGAACAGATGGCCCAAAGATTTTGCCCAAAGGGATAAAAATACTTTAGAAAAATATATTTTCCAAAAAGAAAAGAATGAGGCGCTGGAGCTCATTTTTTTTGAGCAGTTCATTTTTCACAGGCAATGGAAAGCCTTCCATTCTTACTGCTCAGAAAGGGATATCCGTTTAATTGGAGATATTCCAATGTTTGTGGCTTTTGACAGCTCAGACGTCTGGTCAAATCAGGAATATTTTGACCTTGATCCTGAGGGTTCGCCGAATAAAGTTGCAGGAGTACCACCCGACTATTTCAGCGCCGGCGGACAGAGATGGGGGAACCCGCTCTTTAACTGGGAAATGATGCAAAGGGACGGTTTTAGCTGGTGGACAGCCAGAGTCAGGAAGACACTGGAGCATTTTGATATTATAAGAATGGATCACTTCAGAGGTTTTTCTGCATGCTGGGCTATACCTGCAGAAGATGAAACAGCTGAGAACGGACAGTGGATAGGGACCCATGGAAGAGAGCTCCTTGGAGTTTTGTCTGAAGAGATCCGAAAAGAGAGCATGGATAAATTGCCTATCATAGCAGAGGATCTTGGCATCATTACAGACGATGTAAAGGAACTTATGGATGATTTCGGGCTTCCGGGAATGAAAGTTCTCCTCTTTGCCTTTGACGGCGATGTCGGCTCCAACCCCTATGCTCCCCATAACCACATCCCGGAGTCTGTTGTTTACACAGGCACTCATGACAACAATACGGCCAGGGGATGGTGGGAGGGCGAATCAGATGAGGGGGCGAGGTTACTGGTTTCAGAATACACAGGACGTGATATCAACAAGGAGAATGTTTCGGAAGTCTTTACAGTAATGGCACTTTCATCGACATCGAAGCTTGCTGTCATCCCAATGCAGGATATACTTGGACTTGGAGCCGGATGCCGAATGAATGTGCCCGGATCGACAAAGGGGAACTGGCTCTGGCGTATGAGCAAGATCGATTTTGAAGAGTTGACCCGTGCCGATTCAGGTGTGGTTGCCCGCTTTAAAAGACTTAATTCACTTTATGGAAGATAGCAGAGGAGTTTTCCCGGTATGAAAATGTCAGGGCAGAGACGTTATTTTGCAAAGAAAGACAATGACCGGAGAGAACTGATCTTTTTTCTACTATTGTTCGCCGTTATTTTCACGAAGTTTTACCTTCTTGAGTACGAGGTTTCGAGGTATGCGACTAGGTATTTTGTATCTGCAGCCTCGTCTGCAGGAATAGTTCTCTGCCTCACAGTTGCGGTCTCCCTCCTATGGAGAAGAGTCAGAGCTTTTTTTGCCCTTGCGGTCAATTTTTTGATTTCGCTGCTTGCGGTCACAGATCTACTGCATCTGCGTTATTACTCCGACATGTTCACATTTATGAACATCGGCCTTTCCGCCCAGGTGGGAGAGATAGCCGATTCTGTGATCGCCCTCATACATCCCTCTGATTTTCTCTATTTTGCTGATATCCCGTTGTTTATGTTTTTTATATATTTCTCAGGGAAATTCAGAGCAGCTCCTTTTTTTAAAAAAGTAGGTCTCAAACGTCTTCTTGTCTCTATGCTGCTGCTAATTATAGGAGCATCAGCAGTGATGTTCAGATTCCGGTCCTATGAGAAAAAAGTGCCGGGTGTATTGAACTCAATGTGGGACAGGCCGGCTGTCTGCAATAATATTGGGGCGCTGACCTATCATCTCGCGGATGCGAAAAACGCTGCAAAGCATTTCCTTTTTAGAGAAAAACTTTCAGACGCACAGATTTCCGAAGTAAAAAAGTTTTTTATAGAAAAAAATAATAATTCGTCACCGGGGGATTTCAGCGGTGCAGCGAAGGGAAAAAATCTGATCATTATCCAAGTCGAATCACTTCAGCAGTTTGTAATAGACCTCCGTATCAACGGAATAGAAGTGACTCCAAATCTTAACAGGTTCATAAAGGAATCAGCCTATTTTAGCAGGATATATAACCAGACTTCCTCCGGGAACAGTTCTGATGCTGAATTCATAGTCAATACCGGACTATATCCATCCGCCACGGGGGTAGCATATACAAGGTTTGCCGGAAATAGATACGAGGCGCTGCCTAAAGTTCTGGCGGATAATGGGTACACGTCGTTAGCCCTTCACGGGGACAGACCCGGATTTTGGAACAGAAACAGGATGTATCCGTCAATGGGATTCAGCCGTTTCGTCAGTAAAAAAGACTTTATTAACGATGAAAACATAGGAATGGGCCTGAGCGATGCCAGTTTCTTCAGACAGACACTCGGTATTCTTGAAAAAACTCAAAAACCTTTTTATGCTTTCCTGATAACCCTGACAAGCCATTATCCATATAATTTTGCCGGTATTTTCAAGGATACGGAGCTAGATGTTTCTCCGTTTGAGGGGACTCTGATGGGTAACTATCTTACATCCATGAAGTATTTTGACGATAAGTTCGGAAGTTTCATCGAAGGACTCAGGAATAATGGACTTTTGGATTCTTCTGTTATTGCGTTGTACGGCGATCACACGGCAATACCCAAATGGGATATGGCCAGCCTCGAAAAACTTCTTGACCAGAATCTAAAAAATGGCTGGGAATGGAAAAACATACAGCGTATTCCTCTGGTGATAAGAATCTCCGGGACAACTGTCCCATTAGGTGAAGAAACAAATGCCGCAGGGCTGATAGATCTGCCGGAGACTCTTGCAGATCTTATGGGTTTTGCTTTTAAGACAGGATTTGGCACCAACCTTTTTGGGAAAGATAAAAGCGATCCGGTAATATTCAGGAATGGTTCATTTATAATAAACGATGTCTTTGTTGAGCCTTTTTCGGAGCGGGCAACAGAGATGTCCGGTGGAAAAGCCCTGGATTACAGCAAACATGTTCCAATGGCGGAAGAGGCTAAGAAGCGTCTCAGATACAGTGATATGATACTTGAAAATGACCTGATCCCTATGCTTGTGAGGGAAGATTGAAATAATGCGTATCCTGCCGGTAAAAGAGATGGAATGTCATGATAAAGAACTGAGGATATTGATCCTTCTGACGATTCTGATATGGATCAAATTTTTTGTTGTAGATTACATGATAGCGGATGTTCTAAACTGGCCCTCTTTGGAGAGCCTGAGGGCACATCCCGTAAGGCACACTCTGAGGGCTCTTGCTGTCGCCCTTCCGTCTCTAGGGGCAATTCTTTCTGTGCTGATCCCGGTCTCACTGGTTCCCGCAAAATACAGGGGAAGATCTCTGCTTATCATAAATATACTCTTTTCGATACTTGTCCTTACAGATCTGCTGTTTATCAGATATTACTCAGATATCTTCATCTTTCATGACGTACTTCTCCTTCCACAGACGGGCCTTATCGCCAAATCTATATGGTCGTTGCTCAAGGTGTGGGATGTTCTCATTTTTGCCGATATTCCGATAGCGATCTGGTTGCTCAAAAAGGAACGGATAGCATCGTGTTTCGAACCTGTTACGAGGAAACGGATCGGAGTTTCGTTGCTTATACTCTCTTTTGCAGTTCTTGTGCAGTTTGTTGCGGGATACAGACTCAGACAAGAGAGACCAAATATCATGAGTGCGATGTATGACAGACTCTCAGTTTGTGCCTGGGTCAGCGCCGCCACTTTTCACTGGGGTGACATTATAGCCCTTACGGTCAGGGCCTTTGAACCTGACTATGTTCCACAGCAAAAGATCGATGAGGTGCGCGGATGGTTCTCCGGAAGGGTAAAGATGAACAAAACTCCCGCTGCCAAAGGTAAAAATCTGATCATGATACAGTGCGAGGCACTCCAGCACTTTGTTGTGGGCCTGAAAATCAACGGGAAAGAAGTCACTCCTAATTTAAACCGTTTTGCCGGAAATTCTATTTATTTTTCCAATGCTTGGAACCAGACAGCCGGAGGACTGAGCTCTGATTCAGAATTTATGGCCAATACCGGATTTTTCCCATCTGCATCAGGCGCTGCTTACACAAGGTTTTCAAACAATAGTTACAATTCGCTGGCAAAGGCTCTCAAAAAAAATGGATACAGTACTTTTGTCGTCCAGGGGACTCACAGCTCATTCTGGAACTGTCACAGGATGCATCCCAAACTTTATTTTGACAGGCAATACAGCCGTAGTACCTTTCCGAACGGTGAGGTCATAGGCCTTGGCCTGAGCGACAGAATAATTTTTACTGAAGCACTTGACCTTTTCAAAAATACAAAGGGACCTTTCTATAGTTTTATAGTAACGCTGAGCAGCCATCACCCGTTCAACTTCGAAGGTCTGGACGACGGGACTTTCCCGTTGCCTGAAGAAATGAGAAAGACTCTTCTTGGTGACTACATCATCGCAATGAACTACTTTGACAGGGAACTTGGCAGGTTCCTGGATGAACTTAAAGACTCCGGACTGGATAAGAAAAGCCTGATAGTGCTCTACGGAGACCATCCGGCAGTGCCCATAGCGTACAAGGAAGAGATGGAAAAATTGACAGGTAGAAAGATCGAAGAGTCGATAGAATGGAAAGAAACGAGGCGGATCCCGCTAATTTTCCATATCCCGGGGGAAAAGGCAAGAAAAGGGACCGTATATACAGACACCGGGCAAATGGATATACTTCCAACGACCGCCGGTTTATTGGGAATAAAGATAGAAACATTCTTTGGTAAGGATCTTTTTAATGATAACGGTCCGGATCCGGTCATATTTCGCAACGGGTCGTATATTATTGAAGGAGTCTTTGTTGAGCCTGCCGTTAAAAGAGCCACAAGGACAGTTACGCACGAATCAGTAGATGCCTCGGAATATAATGAAAATACTAAGGAAGTTGATCTCAGACTGAGCTATAATGATATTGTTCTGGAAAAAAATCTCATAAATAATATTCTCTATTAACGGTACAGTTATTTGAAGCCTTCACCAAAGACAATAAGTTTTTGAAGGTCTTTTTTTGTGCTCTTTTGCAGGAGGAATGAAGTAGATGGAAGGTTCACAGGAATTAGTATACTGGTTTATATGGTGGGGATGGTGGATACTTCAGTTTGTCCTCTATTCTCTGCTTGCCCTGCTGATGTGCGACGGAGCCTATCAGATAATCGTAAGTGTAAGAGGTTTCGGGAATCAGAAAGAGATGCCGCGGGCAAAACGCTACCGCAGGTTCGTAGTACTTATCCCGGCACATAACGAAGCTCAGGTCATATCGCCACTCCTTAAAAGCCTGGCTGAGCAGAACTACCCCAAAAATTGCTATACAGTATATGTATCATGTGATAATTGTCAGGACAATACTGCTGAACTTGCCCGTATGAGCGGTGCAGTTGCCCTGGAACGTTTTGACAAAGAGCGCAATGGCAAGACCTGGAATGTCAGGTGGGCTCTCGCTCAGCTGCCTATGGAGAAGGCTGATGCACTTGCAATGTTTGATGCTGACAATCTGGTCAATGTCAACTTCCTGATGCACATGAATAACTACATGGAGCTCCACCCGGAGGCCGAGGCCATACAGGGCGTGCTTGATGTTAAAAATCCGGACGATAACTGGTTGACAAGATCTTATGCCCTGGCGTACTGGTTTTCAAACAGGTTTTGGCAGCTTGCGAGGGGGCTCTGGGGACTATCATGCACCCTTGGCGGCACAGGACTTGTTATCAGGGCTTCGACCCTTGAAAGGATCGGCTGGAACCTCGAAAGCCTTACAGAAGATCTGGAGATGTCCACAAGGCTCATCCTCTCGGGCAGCAGGGTGCATTGGAATGATGCAGCGGTCATATATGATGAAAAACCACAGAACATGGCTATCTCGAGACGTCAGCGAATGAGGTGGATGCAGGGCCATTACTGGGTGTTCTGGCACTACGGAATGGATGCACTAAAGTCCTTCTTCGTAACGAGAAAACTGCAGTACCTGGACCTCTTCCTCTATCTGCTTGCCCCGGCTAAATCATGTCTGGGCATAACAATAATGATAGCGGGTATGGCATATACGCTTGTTAACAATATGGTCCTTTTTCCGACCGTATCCGGAAATACTCCCCAGACGATGATCGACTGGGTGCTATTTTTTGGACTTCCGATATTTTTCATCATCGCCTTTTGCCTGATATGCGTGATAGTCGGCCCTTCTATGCATGAGAAAAAATTTACACTGAGATATGTAAAGGATACTTTTGCATATTTCTGGTTCGGACTGACCTGGATACCGATAATTTTCAAAGCTCCATTCTTGGCAAAAGACCAGGGGACCTGGGTAAAGACAGAACATACCAGAGGGATCTCCCTGGAAGATGTAGCAAAAAAACAATAGATGAAGGAAACAAAGAATGTATAGGGGGACGCCAAGATAAAGACACAGTTTGAACTATTGAAAGTCAGACGATTCCTCCCGCTTTTCCTTACACAGTTTTTTGGGGCATTCAATGACAACCTGTTCAAGAATGCCCTTGTCATACTGATCACATTCAGGCTTGCAGATGAATATGGACTGAACGCTCAGATACTCATAACCGCCATCGCCGGTCTCTTCATACTTCCATTTTTTCTTTTCTCTTCCACAGCCGGACAGCTTGCGGACAAGTATGAAAAGTCCTTTCTTATAAGGATAATCAAATTTGTTGAGATCGTACTGATGCTACTCACTGCGGCCTCATTTACATTTTTAAACCTTTGGGGGCTGATAATCCTACTCTTTTTTATGGGAGCCCAGTCGGCATTTTTCGGACCGCTGAAATTCAGCATACTTCCACAGCACCTGAAAGAAAACGAGCTTGTTGCAGGCAACGGACTTGTAAGCGCCGGTACGTATATAGCCATCCTCTCGGGGACTCTGTGCGGAGGTCTCTTTATTCTCCATCCGGCAGGCAGAGCATATATCTCAGCCGGAATAGTTGGCGTGGCTCTCCTGGGTTTTACCGCAAGCCTTTTGATACCAAAGGCTGAGCCCGCTGTTCCGGGAATGAAGGTCGACCTTAATCCCTTCAGATCGACTATGGACATTCTTTCTCACGTGAGACCGAACATAGTTGTATTCAGGTCTATCCTCGGCATCAGCTGGTTTTGGTTTTTAGGTGCGGTATTCCTCTCACAGTTCCCGACCTTTTCAAAAGACATACTGGGAGGGAATGAAGAGGTATCAACACTCTTTCTTGTCGTATTCTCTGTTGGCGTAGGTCTTGGTTCGACCCTCTGCAACAGGCTCCTTAAAGGGAAGATTTCTGCCAGACTGGTTCCCTTCGGGTGCATAGGCATGACGACTGCCATTCTTATGCTTTATTTTTTCAGTTTTACAATACCAAAAACAGAGGAGCTTGTTGGTGTAATGGTATTTATATCAGAACCGGGCTCCTGGGGAGTTATATTTTCTTTCCTCTTGCTTGCCGCCTCCGGGGGTATTTTCAGCGTTCCCATGTATGCATTGATGCAGTCCAGAAGCTCTGATGAGCACCGGGCCAGGGTAGTCGCCTGTCTCAACATAACCGATTCTTTCGGCATGGTGCTTTCTGCTGTTTTTGTAGCTGTACTGTTTTTGTTTAAGATATCAATAATAAATATTTTCCTTATAGTGGGTATTGTCAATCTCTTGATAACACCCTTACTGAGCAGACTTGCGAGGGATGAAGATGGCCAATGATCTTGAAACAAGAAAAGAAATTATAAGAATAGGGATCCTACTGTCAGAAAAGGGCCTGGTACAGGGGACCGGGGGCAACATAAGCTGTCGAACAGAAAAAGGCTTGCTTATAACCCCCAGCGGGATGGATTACAGGGTATTGGTCCCGGAAGACATCGTGCTTATGAGTCTGAAAGGAAAAGTGCTTGAAGGTGTCAAAAAACCTTCCATAGAAAAAGACATGCACATGAAGATATACCTGTCCAAAAAAGATATAAACGCTGTGATACATACGCATTCTGTTTATGCTACAGCGATGGCAGCGGCAAGACTGCCGCTTTATCCCATCACCGACAACCAGGTGGCTCTTTTTTGCGGGACTGTCCCGGTTGCAGACTACGCTCCGATAGGGACCAAAGAACTTGCTGAAAATGCTGTTCGAACTCTGGCTGACGGAAGCGGAATCCTTCTCGCAAACCATGGTGCACTCTGTGTTGGAAAAGATCTGGCCGAAGCACTGATAAGATGTGAGATGCTTGAGGTCTTTTCAAAAATATTTATCCTTGCCAAAGCTGCAGGGGGAGGAGTAGTCCTATCTGACGAACAGGTAAGATGCGAAGCGGAGGACCTGAAGAAAAGATACGGACAAATATAAACCAGATTACTCTGTTATGTTCCCCTTGACAGCACTCCGCTGTGAGGGTCTATAATAGCGGGACAATTGAATATTCGGGGAGCTTGCTTGGCAGGCTGAGAGGAAGTGATCAAC
>JAAZCN010000377.1 GCA_012513245.1 Synergistaceae bacterium
GAGTTTTTGTCCAAACGTTGAATTTGTGGTCTGCCCTGACGTAAAAAAGGCCTGCGAAGACGCTGATGTGGTAACCACCTGTGCGCCGATACTAGAAAAGCCAAACAGGATCATAACAACAGACATGCTTAAAAATAACGTATTCTGCATGACGAGCGACTATGACTCCACATTTGACGCTGCTGTCGTAAATAAAGGAAAGGTCTTTGTCTGCGACGACCGGAGCCAGTATTTATTGACTCAGGAGCATGGCGTATATTTCCAGAACGGATACCCCCTCGCAGAAGAGATATATGCGGACATGGGAGAGGTCGTTACAGGTAAGGCTAAGTCTGTCAGGGATGGCCGCAGGACATGCCTCTTTATGGGGATCGCGAGCCATGATGTGATGACAGCAAAACTGATCCTTGAAAAGGCCGCAGCCAAAAATGCGGGGACTATGCTGAAACTGTAATATTATCCTTTAACACTGTTAGTATTGATAGTTAAAAATTGTTAGAACAGACCCTTCTTGTTCCGAAAAAGCTGTTGCCGGAAAAGGAGGGTCATTTTATTTTCTTCTGCCTGGATATTCATTCATATCATTTGTTGTCATCTGCTGAAAAACAACCATATAATATTGATAGTGAGTGAGCATCTATTTTGCGTTATGTTCTCTCGCTATTCCTAATATTGAGGGAGGCGGAAAAATGTCTGAATTTTTGGTAGATGTAATTCGCGGAAATCTTGTGGAATCACGTCACAGAGGAGATGCAGTTGTAGTAAATTCAGCAGGCAAAGTCTTAGCTTATGTGGGTGATCCTTACCATGTTTCATATTTAAGGTCATCTGCAAAACCTATTCAAGCGCTGAACGTTGTTCTTTCAGGTGCTGCTGAAAAATTTAGTTTTTCCGATAAAGAAATTGCCATAATGTGCGCATCACATTATGGGGAAGATTTCCATAGAAAAACTATTATGGGGATGTTGGACAAATTTGGCCTGGATCTCGATAGTTTACTTTGTGGTTCACCAATATCCATTGATTTTGAATATGCAATGAAACTAGCTGCAGCAGGGCATAAATTTGACCAGGCAAATTCAGACTGTTCAGGGAAGCATTGTGGTTTTATTGCAGCCTGTCTCACCAAAGGATATCATATAGAAAATTATGATCACCCTGACCATCCTCTTCAGAAAGATGTCACAGAAGTGATTTCCAAAATGTGTGAGATCCCAGTCGAAAAAATAGTGATCGGTGAAGATGGATGTGGAGTCCCGGTACATGGGATGCCACTTTTTAATATGGCTCTTGGTTTTGCAAAACTGGCAAACCCTGAGAATCTTTCTCCGGAATACAAGAAGGCATGCGAAAGGATATTTAGAGCTATGAATGCAGCCCCTGAGATGCTTGCCGGAACAAACGGCTTCTGCTCGGAACTAGTAAGGCATACCCATGGCAAACTGATCGCAAAGCTTGGAGCTGAAGCAGTCTATTGTGTTGGTATAAAAGGAACAGACATGGGAATTGCTGTTAAAATCGAAGATGGTGAATACCACCGCGCTCTAAACCCTGCAGTAATGAGCATACTCATTCAGCTGGGTGCTCTGAGCAATGAAGAAATTACTGCTCTTTCGCAATTTATATCTCCAAAAAACATAAATCACCATAATCATGTTGTCGGAGAAATAAAGACAGTGTTTGATTTAATAAAAATATAAATTGTTTCTTTAATTATATAACCGAAAAGGGCAGTCCCAAGGGCACATATCGCTTTGCAAAGAGACAGGTGTCACTATGAC
>JAAZCN010000378.1 GCA_012513245.1 Synergistaceae bacterium
GGACAGATATAGACACTGTGACCATCATGTATAAAACCTATTATCATCCTCAGCAGCGCAGCCGAACTGTTTTTGTCTTCGGGTGAAACCGGCACGGCACCCATTTTTCTCAGGTAGGCACCTAAAACCGGAACTTTGAAAAGCTTCTCCCACGCAACAAACTTGAGTATCCTGGGAAAAAAACTGTATCCCACCAACGGCGGATCCAGGTAGCTTGCATGATTTGAGGCAACTATCACCGGCATGTTCTGTGGTATCTTCTCTTTTCCTCTCACCGAAAGTCGGTGATAGAGTGTAAAATATATTGAGACTATGAAGCTTGTGATCTGATATAACATTAAGGATTCCTCCCATTAGCAGCATCTGCGTTAAGGATATCCCAGAAATGAGCAAATTGGCAAGTCATGGAGTGATCAAAATGGACAGCGAAAAGCAGACAAATGAAAAAGAGGTCCCTGCCGGTTCAAGAACAGGAAGGATCGCCAAGGATTTTTTCCTCGGATGCATAGCACTTATACCTCTTGCAGTCTTTGTATTCATCTTCTATTACCTCTTCCTGCTTTTCGAGGCATTGGGCGCGTTGATCTTCGGACTGACAAAGTCCAAGGGGACAACTTTGGCAGTTACAGTTGTCATGGTCTTTCTGCTCATAAACACAGGCAGAAAGCTCCGGAGAAAAGAAAAGTGGTTTCTCAACATCGTTGACCAGCTGATCTCAAAGATACCTGTGGTCGGCGGATGGTACTCAACCTTCCAAGAGATAGTGCAGACATTTACTGCCGGAGGCGGCGAAAGAGGATACCTGGGAACAGCCAAAGTGCCTTTCGGCGATGGATACATTATTGGGTTTGTGACAAAACGAGAGACAGCAAAAGACGGAAGTTTCAGGGTAACTGTATTTGTACCCACCTCTCCCAACCCAACGACAGGCCTTGTCTTCTTTTTTCCTGAGAAAAGCGTTGAATACCTTGATCTGACACCTGAAAAGGCATTTACAAAGATAATTTCTCTCGGAATGAAATCCTGACAATGAAGATGTTTTAAGGCGGCGGCTCTGCAGAGCCGCCGCCTTTCTATTGGTATCGGCTCAAAATTATGCTCAGTTAGCGCAGATATTTCTCAGGTTTCCTATGCCTTCAATATTTACCTCGACCAGATCTCCCACCTTCATTGGCCCAACTCCCTGCGGCGTACCGCTGGCAATGACATCTCCGGGTTCAAGTGTTGCAAACTTGCTGATATGGGATATAAGCTTCGGAATCGGGAAAATCATCTGCGAGAACGAAGCTTCCTGCACTGTCTTGCCGTTCAGGGAGGTCTTGATCACCGCATCCGGCGACATCTCGCTGGTAATGAGTACGGCCGGTCCGAACGGAGCAAATGTATCGAAACTTTTCGCCCGCGTCCACTGTCCATCGGATTTCTGCAGTTCCCTGGCAGTTACATCGTTCATTATAGAGTAGCCAAGGACATGGCTGAATGCATCCTCTTCCTCTATATTATGGCCCGCTTTGCCTATGATAACGGCAAGTTCGCCCTCGTAATCTATACGTCCCGCCCACGCCGGTATCCGAATAAAATCGTTGGCTCCAATTATCGATGAGGTGGATTTCATGAAGACGAGCGGTTCCTTCGGCACTTCGTTGTTCAGTTCCTTAACATGACCCAAATAGTTACGACCGATGCACCAGATCCTCTTCGGCATGAAGGGCGGCAGGAACTTTACCCTGTCTATAGGGTAACTCAACCTTATAGGAGAAAACCCTGTAAAGGGGTCTCCTTCAACGATATCGACAGAATTGTCGCGGATCTTGCCCGAATAGGTCCTGCCATCTACCCAGAAACGGCAGTAACGGACGGGCGGTTCTTTTTTTGCCATAGAAATATTCCTCCTGTTTATTTTAATAAATCAAATGACCTGATATAAGATCAAAACTTTTCTTCGAGCGCCACTGCGATTTTTTCCAGCGCCTCTTTCAGCCTTTCGCGGTTGGTTCCAATGTTTATCCTTGCAAATCCGTCTCCTTCTGTGCCGAAGTTCCGCCCATTGTTGAGAGCGACCCCTGCTTCATTGACGAGAAAATCCATGAGCTTCTCCGAATCAAACCCATAGCCTCTGAAATCTATCCAGAACACGTAGGTCCCTTCCGGGTGATCCATCTTCGCTTTCGGCATCCGTTCCCTCACAAATTTTTCTGTAAAGTCCCTGTTTTCCTCGAGGTATGTCATTAGTTCGTCAAGCCAGTCCGCGCATTTTGAGTAGGCAGTCTCCATAGCAGTGAGTCCCAGTATGCTCAGTGAGCCTAGGTGCAGCCTGTTCAAAACGGAGACATAACGTGCCCTGAATTTTTCATCTGGGATCAGGGCAACGGAAGAATTCATGCCGGCGATATTGAAGGTCTTGCTTGGCGCAACAAAAGTGACCGTTCGCGAACTGATTTCCTTTGAAAGAGAGGCGATGCTTAAATGTTTCGCATCGCTGTAGACCAGATCCTGATGGATCTCGTCTGATATGATGATCATGTCTTTGCGTTCAGCCAGTTCAGAGAGAACTTCGAGTTCTTCCCTTGTCCAGACACGCGCTACGGGGTTGTGTGGGCTGCAGAGAATAAGTGTCCTGCATGTAGGGGTGATAAGTTTTTCAAGACCTTCAAGGTCCATCACGTAACGGCCTTTTTCCCTTTTAAGTGGGTTTTTTACGATCCTTCTTCCCGATTCGCTGATGGTAGAGTAGAAGGGAGGATAGACAGGCGTTTGTATGATCACTCCGTCACCCGGCTTAGTGTAGGCCATTATAGAAAAAGCCAGTCCTGCTACGACTCCGGGGGCCCAGGTCACAGACTCTTTGCCGATCTTCCATCCGTGACGGTCCTTCTGCCAATCCGTTATCGCCTTGAGTAGAGAGTCAGGAGCTATTGGATATCCGAGCGCGCCCTCGTCGATCTTTTTATGGAGAGCATCAAGAACTTCAGGAGGGGCAGAGAAATCCATATCAGCGACCCAGAGTGCCAGAAGATCTTTTTTGCCAAATTCCTCTTCAAGGTAGTCCCACTTTTCGCAGTTCGTGCCGCGTCTTTCCATATTTACATCAAAATTATATTTCAATCGCACACCCTCCCGATGGAACTAATTGATCTGCAGAAACCTGCTCTAGCCTTTTAAAACTAGTTTCGAATACAGGGTTTTTGGAATATATGTTATGCTGACAAGAGTATCATAATTTTGTAGCTTTTAGGACTCTCGTGCAGCAAAAAAGCTTGCATATTATCCTTTTAAACAAGACAATAGTTTAGCGGCAGATAAAGGAGTGGATTTTTATGTGTGACATTAAGGATAAAAATATTGAAATAAATCTTGGCGGCGGATCTCTTCTCCCGAAAAGGGACGGGATCCCTGTCCGTTTTAAATGGAAGCTTGAAGACATATACCCTGACGACTCAAAATGGGAGAATGACTTTAGATCAATAAAAAAACGTCTTCCGGAAATCACGGCTTACAAAGGAAGGCTGAGCGAATCTGAAAAAACTATGCTTGAATGCTTCAGGCTACGGGATGAAATTTCGATAACGCTTGGCAAGCTTATCGTTTACGCCAATATGAAGAGCCACGAGGATACGGCAGATTCAAAATACCAGGGACCGGTAAACAGAGTCTCATCGCTGGCCGTTGAAATGTCTACAATTTCAAGCTTTATCACTCCCGAGGTACTTTCAATGGCTGAAGAGAAGTTAAGGGAGTTTATCGCCGATCCCTCTCTCAAAGACTATTCCTTCAGTTTGAAAGAACTCCTTCGTCAGAAAGAACACGTACTTTCACAGCCTGAGGAGGCGCTCCTTGCCAAAACAGGCGACATGGCCGGGACTTCGGACAACGTTTTCTCCATGCTTACCAATGCGGACATGAAGTTTGAGTCCATAAGAAATGAAAAGGGAGAAAAGGTCGAGATGTCAGAGGAAAGGGCCGTCTCTTACCTCCGCTCACGGAAGCGCAGCGTTAGAAAAGCCGCCTTTGATTCGCTTTACAAGCCATACTGCGAGAAGAAGAACACTCTTGGTGCGACATTTGACGGCATGCTGAAAACATCAAAGTTTTATGCCGAGGTACGCAAATATTCCTCGCCTCTTGATGCAGCGCTTGACAGCGATAACATCCCTGTCTCCGTATACAGCAGACTCGTGGAAACTCTTGAGTCCGGTCTGGCGCCTTTGCACCGTTATCTTGAAATTAGAAAAAAGGTTCTTCGGCTCAAAGAACTGCATATGTACGATCTCTACACCCCTCTTGTGAAGGATCCTTTCAAAGAGATCTCCTGGAGCGAAGCAAAAGAGATGATGTTCAGGGCGCTGAGACCTCTTGGAGAAGAATACCTTTCCACAGTTAAAGATGGACTCGGAAGCGGATGGACCGACGTCTTCCCCAACAGAGGCAAACGGAGCGGCGCATACTCGTGGGGCAGCTATGCTACGCATCCATACATAATGATGAACTACACAAACAACCTCAATGATGTCTCGACCCTCGTACACGAAATGGGACACTCTATGCACAGCTACTATTCAAGGAAAAGACAGCCCTATCCGACTGCCGATTACTGCATCTTCACCGCGGAGGTCGCCTCGATTACCAATGAAGTGCTCTTTCTCAACGATCTTATCGCTGAGACAAAAGATAAGAAAAAACGTCTTTATCTGCTCAACCGCCGTCTTGAAAACATCAGGACCACGGTCTATAGACAGACTATGTTCGCCTCCTTCGAGCGTGAGGTGCACAGCCGCGCGGCAGAGGGTGGAGAAACGACACCGGACGCACTTCAGGCACTTTGGTATGAACTCAACAGGAAATATTATGGGCCGGATATCGTTATAGACGAACCTCTTAAAATGGAGTGGGCAAGGATACCCCATTTCTACAACCCCTTTTATGTTTATCAGTACGCGACAGGGTTCTCTGCTGCAACAGCACTGGCGGATCTCATACCGGAAAAAGGCTCAAGAGCAAGGGATAAATACCTTGAGTTCCTTTCGATGGGAGGCTCGGACTACCCGATCGAACTTCTGAAAAATGCAGGAGTCGACATGAGTTCTCCAAAACCGGTAAAAGAGGTAGTCAGGATATTTACCGAAACTTTGGACGAAATGGAGCGGCTGCTTTAGCAGCCTTCAGAGGATAAAGACATGCAGTGGATCCCCTTTCTCTCTTTTGTTTTGGCCTCCTGCTACACTCCCGGGCCAAATATTATTTTCGCGATGAACACCGCCCGTCTCTTCGGTTTCCGGAGGACCATTCCCCTTATGACGGGAATGACAGTGGGTCTTTTCTTCGTTATGGTCCTAAACGCGATGGGCAATATATTCATAGGTGCGCTGATACCTCAGTTGCTCCCATGGCTAAGGGGCATCGGTGCAATTTATCTCTTTTGGCTTGCGTGGAAAATAGCCTTTCCTAAGACATCTCCTGCATCAAAAGAAAACGATGAGCAGAAAAACGTTCCGGGGATAAGGGACGGATTCACCCTTCAGTTTGTAAATCCCAAGGTCATACTCTTTGGTTTTACCGCAATGTCTTCCTTCATTGCTCCATGGACCGATTCAAAGCTGATGTTTCTTTTCTGTGGACTTTTCCTGACATTAAACTGCGCCGTGGCCTTCACGATCTGGTCTCTGTTCGGAGATGTCCAGGGCCGTCTGTTCTCAAGACATGGACGTGTCATATCACTTATCATGGGCGCACTCCTGGCATGGTGCGCCTTTTCAGTATCGGGAATTGCTGACTTATTGTGAGTATTCAAGAGTACCACAAAAAATATTAAACTCCAGCAGATCGTTAGTTTATAATATCAGAACAAATTTGAAATCCAAGGAGTGTGTTCAGTAAATGTCTTCACAATTCACCAAAGTAGTTGTAGCTCTGGGAGGAAACGCTTTACAGGAAGCAGGAAGCCCCCCTACAGCTGAAGCTCAACTCGCAGTCGTCAGCAAGACATGTGAATATCTGGCCGATATAAGCTGCAAGGGATATGAGATGGCAGTTGTTCATGGAAATGGCCCACAGGTAGGCAATATCATGCTTTCTCAGGAAACAGCCGAAAAAGTAGATCCCAAGCTCCCGGCAATGCCCTTCGATGTATGTGGCGCAATGAGTCAGGGATACATAGGTTACCAGGTCCAGCAATGTCTAAGAGACGCACTGAGAAAAAGAAACCGCAACATACCTGTGGTCACGCTTGTTACACAGGTCATAGTAGATAAAGATGACAAAGCGTTTCAGAATCTGACTAAACCCATAGGTCCATTCTATACAGAAGAAGAAGCGAAAAAAATAGCTGAAGAAAAAGGGTATACTGTAAAAGAAGATGCCGGCAGAGGATGGCGCAGGGTGGTAGCATCCCCGACCCCTAAGAGGATAGCCGAAATAGATTCTGTCAAACGCCTCTGGGACTCCACAATAGTAATAACAGCCGGAGGTGGCGGGATACCAGTTATTGAGAACATGGACGGATCACTCACAGGAGTTCCCGCAGTTATCGACAAAGACCTTGCTGCGGAGAGACTTGCTGAGGATATGGAGACCGACATACTTCTGATCCTTACGGAAGTTGACAAGATATGTCTAAACTTCAAAAAACCGAACCAGAGAGACTTGTCTCATGTAACTGTCGCGGAGGCGACCAAATATATCGAAGAGGGACATTTCGCCCCCGGAAGCATGCTCCCCAAAGTAATGGCAGCGATCAAGTTCGCAAAAAAGTTCCCCGGCAAGAAAGCAATTATCACATCCCTATACAAAGCTGTCGAAGCGCTCGATGGCAAAGAGGGAACCGTTATAACGATGGACTAAGTTAAAGACCGAGTTATTTATCCGGACAGCACAAAAAGTAACGGCAGATCCCTAGCAGCTTAGCTTTGGACCTGCCGTTTTGTTTTATATGATCCCAAGAAGGTTTGCCCATATAGGGATAGATATTGTTCCCAGTATCGTAGTTGAAGCAACAAGGTCTGCCGCATAATCGGAGTCCATTTTCATCTCCTTGGCCATTATAAAGCAGTTAACAGCCGAAGGCATGGATGAAAGCATGACTGTCGTTTTTAGCAGAGGTTCAGGGACAGAGAGGGCCAGAAGCAGTATCCACAAAATAAAAGGATTTATAACAAGCTTGATAAGGCAGTCATGCCAGGTATTTTTAACCATGTTATATATGCTGTTGATCCTCGAAAGATCAAGCGTACCGCCCAACGCTAAAAGAGCTATCGCCGTTGCCGCTCCGCCCATAAGCTTCATTGTCTCATCAATAGGCATTGGAAGAGCATGAAGCCCCGTAAGAGCAAGCCCTATTCCCAGTGCACACGATATTATGAGCGGGTTGACGATAAGTCTCTTAACTATTCCTCCTAGACCTGAGAGGCTGAATTTCCCGGAAAGGGCAACTTCGCCTGCCATGATAGATATTATCTGAAAAGATATCGTGCTTACAGCGATGTAGATGGAGGCATACTTGAGCCCTTCCTCTCCCATCGCAAGCATTATTACAGGAAAACCAAGATAAATGTTATTTGCCCTTATCGATGAAAAAACCGATACAGCTATACGGCCACGGTTGCCTCTGTGGTATAAAAATACCGATCCTGCAGCTGCTATTGCAACCGTCAGGATGTATGCAAGGGTAAGACCGAGAAGAAGATCGATCTGCACTAAAACTTCCGTGCCTGAACTAAAAGTAGTCCTTATAAGTAAAGGTGGAAGTATTACCCAGTAAAGGGTCTTTGTAAGGGTCTTTATATCCCTTTCACTGTAAAATCCCCGAGATCTTAGGAGATTTCCGGTTATAATTATGAGCATCAGAGGCAAAACCAGAACAAAACCAAACATTACCTGCATCCTTTCGTATAAAGAACGTCCGGATGATTATAACCTTATCGACATCTTTGGTAAAATAGATGGCATGCCAAAAGGATGAGTGAGGAGAGACATTTTGAACTTCAGTCTTTTTTTGAAAAAACACAAAAAAATATTTATTCTTTTCATAACCTTAATTGCAAGTCTGCCTGTCGCGGCAGCATGGATCAGTAACTCTGAAATCTCAGGCGCTGATGGCGGACTTCAATTTTACGCTTTCGATGTCGGACAGGGAGATTCTTCTCTTTTTATCCTTCCGGACAAAAAGACGATACTCATCGACGCAGGTCCCGAAGATGCCGGAAAAAGACTGGTCAAAGAGCTAAAAAAACTCGGAATAAAAAAGATCGACCTTCTGGTAGCGACCCATCCACATTCCGACCACATAGGCGGCATGATAAGAGTAATGTCGAATTTCCAGATCGGCAAAATCTGGGATTCTGGTTTCATACACGGCTCACCGATCCAGAAAAATTTCTACAGCGCGATCCAAAAAAAGAACATTCCTTTTGGCAGGATCAAAAGAGGCCATTCAGAAAAAATGGGAGATGTCCTGATCGAGGTGCTTGCTCCGGCCCGACTCATCCGTGGTACGAAGCAAGATGCCAACAACAACTGTCTCGTCCTGAATATAAAATACGGCAGCACAGACTTTCTGATGCTGGCCGACATGGAGAGAGAACAGCACTCAACGATAAGACCGCTTCCCCGGGCAGCAGTGTTGAAAGCAGCTCATCACGGAAGCAGAAACGGAACTAAC
Source organism: Synergistaceae bacterium (assembly GCA_012513245.1). The sequence goes on from JAAZCN010000378.1 coordinate 8,654, forward strand.
ATGAGCCTTCTGGGAGAGGTCAGACCTTCTGTCATCATACTTAGCTACGGCAGTAACAATTCTTATGGCTTTCCTCACAAAGAGGTGGTACGTGCTATTACAGCCTCAGGGATAAAAAGGCTGGACACAAAGGATGGCACGATCAGAATAGTCTCCGACGGAGAAAAAATATCATACCCCCAAAACAGGGAGGTAGGAAAAAATGGCAGTTAAAATAGAAAAAATCTTTGTGGATTCGATCAATGAAGAAATATGCACCCTGCTCGTTGGCAAGAAAGCCTTTACAGTAAATCTGCCTGTGCAAATGCTCCCAAGGGATACATCCGAGGGAGACTGGCTCATTATGAGACTGCAAAAGTCAGAGAAATTCAAAAGATCTCACAGCAGGTCCCTTGAGAAACTCTTGGAAAAACTTGAACGAAATGGCTGAAGGTCTTTACAAAACCATCTGGCATTGAATTTTTTCAATCTTTCGTTTAAAGTTACATCCACGCTTCCTGCCGGGTCGTAGACAACCGGATATTATGAATGTACAATTTCCAACAAATAATTCTATTACAGGGAGAGTCTTAATATGAAAGCTTCCGAACGCTACAATAAAAATTACCCGGTATCGTGGGAACAGCTTCACAGAGACTGCAGGGCTCTCTCATGGAAACTGCTCGACAAGAGGAATGACTGGAGCAGGATAATAACCATCGCAAGGGGAGGTCTGGTCCCTGCGGCAATAATTGCAAGAGAGCTTAACATACACCTTGTAGATACCATATGCATTTCAAGCTACACCATCAAAGATCAGGGAACTGCAAATGTCCTGAAACGTCCTGACCTTGTCGGAGTCGACGAGACCTGGCTTATAATCGATGACCTTGTGGACACAGGAAAAACAGCAAAGATCGTAAGAGACATGTTCCTTGGAGCCCACTTCGCAACAGTCTACGCGAAACCGGAAGGACGCCCTCTCGTTGACACCTTCATTACAGAAGTCAGCCAGGACACATGGGTCCTCTTCCCATGGGACACGGAAACATCTGCCGCATTCATTCTGCCAATCATTGATATGTAGCCTGCATTTTTTCCTCAAACCGCTGCCAGTCTGGATCGTCTAAATTTGACAGATCATAAACAACCTGTATAATATATGGGTTATTCATCTTTTGTACAAGGAGGTGGAAAAATGAGTAATAAATTGGTATACATTTCCGGCACGCCATTCTGGATCACGCCGGAAGGACGCTTTAAAGCGGTCGAAATGAAAAACGGACTGCCTGTAGAGCGGATCATCATGAAGAAATAGAGTTCGGACGGTTTAGAACAGCGCACCACGTCATATGAGTTTTTAAAGGACACATTTGAAGAAATAGTTTCAGCACAGGTTCAGAAAGGCAGATCGATCTATAACAGATATTGACCTCTGAACCGGTGCCGTGGGGCCCGATCCACCCAGAATTGACCCTTTCTCTTTATCCCTCTTGCAAACAGACTAAATCAGCATATTTCTTATTCTTTGCGATGCCTCTTCAAGCATCTCTTCGGGTACTGTACAGGCTATTCTGATGTAATTTTTACAGTGCGGACCGAAGGAAGCTCCGGGTATGGTGACCACTCCCGCTTCTTTTAGGGCCTTCTCGGCAAACTCTTCTCCGTCCATGCCGGTCCCTGAAACTTCCAGAAAAAGATAAAAACTTCCATCAGGCTCCGTCATTTTTATTCCGGGCATGTTTTTGAATTTTTCATATGAAAATTTCACGCGATCCCTGAAAAGGGAGGTAATTTCCCCTATTATCTCGTCGCAGTTATTGAGCGCAAATTCAGAGGCCCTCTGGACCATAGTATTGACGCTTATAGTATGAGGTACACCCGTTACCTGCATTGCCCTCAAAAGAACAGGAGGTCCCATCGCATAACCTATGCGCCAACCTGTCATAGCATAACTTTTCGACATGCCACCGATCGTGATTGTCCTCTCTTTCATTCCGGGAAGAGATGCAAAAGGGACATGAGGCACATCATATGTGAATGCTTCATATAGCTCGTCGGATATCACAAGAAGGTCGTGCTTTGATGCAATATGGGATATTTTTGTCAGCAGTTCAAAAGGGAAGACCGCTCCCGTGGGGTTGCAGGGTGAGTTGATGATCAGTGCTTTGGTCCTTTTGCATATTTTGCTTTCTATTTTTTCGGGATCAGGCAGAAAGTCATCTTCCTCTCCACTCATGCAGTAAATCGGCACTCCTCCGGCCTGGAGAACTTGTTGTTCGTAAAAGGTGAAAAATGGCTCAAGAATGATAACTTCATCACCGGGATCAAGGCATGCCTGCATAGCAAGATATAATGCCTGGCTGCCTCCTGTCGTTACAAATATCTCCTCCGTAGAATAATTGAGACTGTATCTTCTCTTCCAGTAATTCGATATGGCGACGCGGAGTCCGTAGATCCCCATTCCGGGCGCATAGTGTGTCTCACCTTTTTTTGCAGCTTCATAAAGAGCGGTGCAGATGATTTCGGGCGTAGGAATGTCCGGTTCTCCAAGCGTTAGGTTTATGCAGTCTGTCATCCCTCCGGCCATTGCCGCCATTTTCATCATCAAAGAGGGCCTTAGCTCTCTGCACCCCTCCGAAAGAAACCTTTTCAAAATATCTTACCCCGTAGACTTTCTTGCAGCACGTTCAGCTCTCATGCTGGTCTTCTTGGCATGAGGATCTCCGTGTGTCGGGACTATACAAAAAAATTCCAGCGGGATGTCGGCATCGTTATGGTAGACATGTTTCATTCCGCCCGGTATACGGGTCCAGTATCCGGTCTTCATGTCGTAGCGTTCGCCTTCCACTTCAACATAGCCGTCTCCGCTGATCGTGTACATAAGGTGGTCCCACTCGTGTGAATGCTCAGGGATCACCTCGTGGGCAGGAAGTTTAAA
>JAAZCN010000056.1 GCA_012513245.1 Synergistaceae bacterium
AATATTGGAAGACATAGTAGAAAACAAGGCAAAATTTGTGCCTTTCGGAGGAATACCGGGAATGGAAGTTCTTAAAATACCCGGGTTCGACGTTGACTTCAAGAACTGGACCTTCAAACAGCAGTTCATAAATAGGATGAACGACAGGCATCGGTTCGTGAAATCGAGACAGACAGAACTAGGCGGGATGGATGCGCTTCCGCCGGATGCACTGAATGCGATCCAGTCAGTTATAGATCATCTCAAAAAATAGTTCCTCAATTTACAAATGCGGCTGAGCGGTGGCTGAGAGTAGCCAGAGGAGCATCTGGCGGGAGTCAATAGGAAATCTATAGCAAATCAGTTGCGAGTCAATGGTTAGGATCTAGGGCATTTTGGCTCTTTTCCGTCTCTCCCGGACGCAACTTAACGGGAGCCCAGCGGCTCTTAACTAAGGCTATTTCTGGTTTTTCAGGGCTAAATAAGCCCCGCTGGATCTGGGGGCATTAGAGGGAGACGATTAAGGGCCCGGCCCTGAAGTACTAACAACTGATTTGCCACTGATTCCCAACAGATTTGCAACCGACTCCCGCCGGAGGTGCTTCCGGCTGTCTCTGATAACTGTTTGACCATCGTTTGACCGCCTCTACAACCGATTCGCAATAGATTTCCAATTGAACCCCGGCGGAGGCAGTACCCGCCAGCTTTTACCACCGCTTCACTACTGCTTCACAATCGTTTCACGCCGGAGTTCTTCCGGCAGTTTCACGTGGCATGCACCAGGCCACATAAAGAACATATTCTAAGTATTGGGGGAATTCGACGTGGAAATCAAAGCTTTTGAAGTTGAAGAGTGGATGAATAAATACGAGGATGATGCCAAATACAACATTGCGGAAACTTGCGTGGAATCACTGAAAGTTGGCGAGCTGCTTGACATTGCTGCGATCGACAGAGGTGAATTTTTCAATGATCTTGCAGAGACCAAGCTGACATACGGTGCAATTCCGGGAAGCATGAAACTCCGGGAACAGATAACACAGCTCTACCATAAAAAGAAGACCATAGACAATGTTATCGTTACTAACGGCGGCATAGGCGCAAACTTCCTTGCTCTCTTCACTCTGGTAGGGCCCGGAGACGAAGTTGTTGCGGTCTATCCGACATATCAGCAGCTCTATTCCCTCCCGGAAGCCCTCGGAGCTAAGGTCAGGCGTCTCCGCACGGAACCTGAAGAAGGTTTCATTCCGGAAATGAACAAACTGAGTTCGCTCGTTAAATCAAATACCAAAGTGATAGTCATCAACACACCCAACAACCCGACCGGTGCATGTTTCGGTGAAAAAGTAATGCAGGAGATCGCAGAGATCGCGGACAAAGTAGGGGCATGGGTAGTATGCGACGAAGTATACCGAGGGCTTGAGCACAACGGAAGCTACTCTGTGCCTTCAATAGCGGACATATATGAAAAAGGCATCAGTACCTCCAGCGTGTCGAAGGCCTACTCCCTTGCAGGCCTGAGGCTCGGTTGGGTGACAGCCAACGAGGAATTCATCAAGGAATGTTTCAAGCATCGCGACTATAACACTATCAGCTGCGGTATGATCGACGACGCGCTTGCTTTGATAGCCCTCAAAAATAAGGAAAAGATACTTGATAGGAACATGAAGATCATTCTGGAAAACAAGAAAATCCTTATAGACTGGGTAAACAGGACGGAAAAGATCAGCTTCACAATTCCGAATGCAGGGACCACTGCGCTGATCAAATATGATCACGAGATGGAATCTGAGGAATTCTGCAAGCGCATGTTCGAATACAATGGCGCCTTCGTAGTACCGGGAAGCTGTTTTGAGTTCGAAAACCACTTCCGTCTAGGATATGCGCCGAAGAAAGAGGTACTTGTCGAAGGACTTGGGGCGATTGGTCAATTTTTAAAAACTATATAAATTATGTGGTTTTCAAAAATTGCTGAGCTATGGCTGAGCAGTTGCTAAGAGTAGCCAGAGGAGCATCTGGCGGGAGTCTATTGGAAATCTGTTGGGAATCAATGGGTAAATAAAAGATGACAGGAGAATCTGAATATCCGTCATCCCGGTATGAGACTGAGCCGGGATCCAGGTCTAGGTTTGCCCTGTCCCCTCATCGTCTCCCTCGAGCGTCTCTATCGGGAGAGCACCGTTTTCGATGAGAAAACTTTTTAAATTATCCTTAGTGCTCGAACCATTTCGAGTGCGTTTCGAGATCGGGGGCCCAGTGGCTCTGGTTTTGATCTATAAAACACAGTGATAGCATGGATTTAAAGACACTGGATCCCCGATTGAAGCATTCGAGGACGACGGTTATGTTGGTCCTTGTGGTTTTGATTTTATCTCTCATTCACCGTGGCTGGTTCATGCCACAAATTCTCCGCCAGAAGTACCATCTGGCAAATTCACCGCGGCACGTTCCTTGCCGCAATTCCCCCTGTCCCTAAACAACCGCTTCCCGGCGATGAAATCGCCACTTCACGCGGCAGTCTCATGCCGCACTTCACGCCGGTGAATCCTCTTTTGCCGGTGATCCTACTAAATCGCCTATCCTGAACGTCCCCTTTTTTGCAAAGAGAATGAATGCAGTAAAGGATGCTGCCACTCCCGGAAGGATAGGGTGTATCGCGCCGATGATACCCGGAGCTGAGATCCCGCTTATCCCCATTGATGTAGGTTTATATGCCAAGAGGTACCAGGCTAAAGTGCCTGCCAGACCGAAGGCCGATGACGAAAATGCAGCTTTTGACCCTGCTTTTGGTCCCTGTATCAGAAGGGCGAGGTAAGGTACCAGAATTGAGCATGCAAGTATTGTCCAGCTTGTTGCGCAAATGAGGGCAATTATTGATGAGCTTTTCAGTGCGAAGATACCGCTGCAGGCAGTGCAGAAAATCACAACGATCCTCCAGGACCAACCTGACAGCTGTTTTTTGAATACGTCACGTCCCAGGCTGCCGCTTGCTATATGGAGAAGGGCGGAAGCAGTGGAAAGTGATGCCGAAACTATAGCAAGAGCGAAAAGATGCTGACCGAATACCGGAAGAAGTTTATGTACCAGCGTGGGAAGCACAATATCAGGATTTGTGATCCCGGGGCCCATGATAAGCCTCGAAAGCGCGCTTGCAAAGTAGGCTCCACCAACCACGACTGAGAGCGCAAGCATTGCCATCGGTGCCGCTTTTCTTGCTTCCTGGTTGCTCTTTAGCGCGAAGTGCCGCTGGATCATTTGAGGTTGAGCCCAAATTCCCACCGATGTTACAAGCGTGAGGAAAATGATGTTCAGTCCCGCAGGGCCGCTGCTCAAAGCCAGAAAACCATTATTTGCAGCCTCTGTAGGAGGGAGTGCCGCCAGTGCCTGAAGGCCTGTTATTGGACCTCCCACCTCGCGAAGCAAAGAGAAGAGAAGTGCCCCAACACCAACTATCATTACGAGCCCTTGAAACGCTTCAGTGTAAAGCACGCCCCTTAGCCCTCCCCAGACTACGCTTATGCCGACTACTGTTACTAAAAGAGCAAGCGCCGTGTTAGACGAGAGCGGCAGTACCCCGGAAACCATGACAGCGGCACCTTTGAATACGGCTGAACCGTAAATTATCAGCAGTACTGTAGATATTGATCCGAGAAAGGTTTGCAGCTTTGGAGTCTCAAAAGCTTTTGATAAAAATTCTGCTGGAGTTTTGGAATCAAGCTTCCTCTGCCACAGTCTCGTTGGCCATGCTAGGTAACGGTAGACGAACCATGTTCCAAGCCAGACATTTCCGGCCGCTATAAGGAGCATCTGCATCCCGAAGACATAGCAGAGGCCGCCGAATCCCACCAGCGCAACCGCCGAGATATATGTAGCGACATATGCAAGGGCCTGGACAGCGACCCCAACTTTTCCCGGGAGCAGTGCATCCCTGCTTTTGGAGAACTTAGCGATCAGGACCAGGAGGATGGCGTATCCGATCCACAGAAGGGCAAAAGAAAACATTTTATTTCACCGACCTGATGATCTTTATTATCGACCAGGCGGCGCTCCATAAAAGGGAAGCTCCCGAAATTACTACCCACATATCTGTATTGCACATTTATGACCCCTCCGATATCTTATTTTTCAATTTGATTTGAAGACAATGCTCTGCATAATGGCGAAAAAAAGGACCGCCGGCCCTCGGGTCGGCGGTCCTTGAAGTATCATCCAGCAGGAATATTGCTATGCTGACTCAGACTTCGCAGAAAACACCAGTCGCCCCGAGGCATAATTGCAGCGAGGATAAGAGTATGCATAGTAATAGGAAAGATTTCTGTTCATACCATCCGGCATTTTCGCGAGCCTCCTTCAGCTTTTAAATTTTAAACTTCTGACCGATTGCAGGAGATGATACAGCCACTTCATCATGATGTCAAGTGTTAGCAAACGGGCGCAATCGGGGCATCTCGGAGCGCTAGCTTAGCAACATTTGCGGTCCTGCGCGTCAACGTATGCCCAATACGCCTCCGCTTGAACCACTGCATGTTGCGTCGCTATCATCTCCGATCTGCCCCAATTGCCGCAATTGGGGCAGATCGCGGCGCTGACTTAGCAAAATACGATGCTCCTTCACCTCAACGTATGATTAATACGCCTCGGTTCGAAGCATCGCATGTTGCGTCGTCATCATCCACGATCTGCCCCAATTGCGAGATGGGGAATATCGTAAAAAACTTAAAAGCGCGGCGCTAACTTAGCAACACTTAAAATCCTTCACGTCGACGTATGATTAATACGATGGCAAAGTGCGGCATGAAGATGCCGCGAGAAGTGGCGATTTTATCGCCGCGAAGCGGTTGTTTAGGAACAGGGGGAATTGCGGCACGTCCCTCGCCGCAATTCCCCGGCTGTCTCCTCGGTGCACCACGACCGCTTGCCTACTGCTTGCCCATTGCTTGCCAACGGCTTGCCCGCATTTACGACCGACTCCCCCGCAGGGTGTTTCATCCTGCAATTCATGGTAAAATACATAGTTGGTTTTTATAAAATATGCCCATTTTGGGAGGAAAGATATTATGCGCTATGTTGGAGCAGCTTCCAGAGGTATCCGTCTGCCGGTAATAACTAAGGGTGCAGATCTGATAAACGTAATTTCCGATACGATCATTGCCGCATCAGAAAATGACAGAGATCCGTTTGTGATCAGGGACAGGGATATAGTTGGTGTTACGGAATCCCTTCTTGCACGATCGCAGGGAAATTATGTGACCCTTTCAGATATATCCGAGGATGTAAGAAGGAGGGTCCCGGAGGGAGATGTCTCTTTAATTTTCCCGATCTTGAGCAGGAATAGATTTTACCTGTTGCTTAGAGGGATAGTAGACGGTGTCAGGGGTAAGGTACGGGTATATCTCTCGTATCCCTCCGATGAAGTTGGCAACCAGGTCGTTGATCCGATGAACTTTTATCTTAAGAGCGACAGACTGACCGGTGAAAACTTTGATGATAAAGAATATTACGATGTCTTTGGAAAGTTCAAACATCCTTTTACAGACATCGATTATGTCGAGCTTTATAAATCTATAGACCCTGAAAAAGTATCCATCCATTTTGCCAATAACCCGCTTGCGGCGCTCAACTTTTCAAATACAGTGATAGTGGCAAGCATTCACACCCGAAAGCTACACAGGGACATTCTGGAAAAAGCCGGAGCCAATGTGATCTCACTTGAAGATATCTGCAGCTCCCCTGTAAATGAAGGTTCAGGCTACAATGAACTTTATGGCCTGCTTGGGTCTAACTACACAAATGAAGAATCTGTGAAACTATTTCCCCGTGAATCCGATAAATTTGTGAGAGAACTCCAGAAAGAGCTTTATGACCGTACAGGCAAAAATATCGAAGTGCTTGTTTATGGAGACGGAGCTTTCAAGGATCCTGTGTGTGGGATATGGGAACTGGCAGACCCGGTAGTATCTCCCGGTTATACTGACGGACTGAACGGGATGCCTAATGAGATCAAATTTAAATATGTAGCGGACAATGCCCACGGCAAGGACCCTTATGAAGCTGTCCGTGAGGCGATCGAATCAAAAAGTGAAATGGATAAATTCGGTCACTGCACACTTGGTACTACACCAAGGCGAATGTCTGATCTTATAGGCTCACTCTGCGACCTCACATCCGGCTCAGGAGACAAAGGGACCCCGGTCGTATACATACAGGGATACTTCGACTGTTATCTGGATGACTGATCTTGAGAATCAGGTCCCTTTCAGCGGGATCGATCCTAAGGGAAGGCTGAAGTTTGGAGTTTTGCTGGAGATGTTCCAGGAGATGGCGGACATAGATGCCTCAAAATACAACCTCTCAGTCAGGCAAACCCTTGAGCACAACGTGACATGGGTCCTGAAGAAATATCGCATAGAATTTCAGAAGTATCCAGTCAAAGAAGATGGAACAATAAGGATTAAAACCTACGCAGAACCGCACCGCAACTTATACTCACTGCGTTCATACAAGCTCTGGAATGAACAGGGGGTTTTCCTCGGATCTGCCTATACATGGTGGGTCTTGATAGACCTCAATAGGCAGAGACCTATCCGTTTAGACAGGAGCGAACTAATGACAGGTTTTATGGAGCGCATAACAGAAGAGCTTCCAAAAGACGTAAGTGTTCCGGGGCTTACTTCTCCTGAACTTGAAGAGGTATGGAAAGTCCGCTGGCAGGATCTTGATGTCAACGATCACACGAACCATGCTGTCTTTTTCAGCTGGGCTCTTGATACAGTCCCGGAAGAAGTAAATGAAAAATTATCACCTGTTACGGTGGAGTGTGAGTTTATGCATTCCATTCCAAGGACAAAAGTCCGTGCTCTCAGTCAGGAAATGCCGTGCAGTGAGGGCAGGTTTTTCCTGCACTCACTGCGTCACATTGAAGATGATACCGAGTATGCAAGGCTGAGCTCTTTGTGGACGTAAAGTCTTTTATGGTTTTTTAAATAAACCGCACTATCTCGTCGAGGCCCTTGCGCGTCTTTTCCCTTACCTGGCTGCCAGAGGGATATCCCAGCGCTATGACTGCCCGGACTGTATCCCCTTCAGGGATGTCAAGCAGTTCTTTTACATCCTGATCCTCAAAAGTTCCCATAATGCATGTTGCAAGTCCGATCTCTGCTGCTTTGAGTGTAAAGTGTGCTATGGCGATCCCTATGTCTCCATGAGCAAAATGTTTGCAGCTCCATTTTTTTAAAACTCCCGGCATAAGCTCAGGGCATGCATCTTCGCTTACTGCCACAAGTACCGGAGCCTGGTCGGCAAACTTGTTGCCGCCGACTATTTTAAGAAGGTCAGCAAGTTTCCCTTTTGTCTTAGGTTCAGTGACCACTGTAAATTTCCATGGCTGGCTGTTGCAGGCCGATGGCGCCAGTCTCGCGGTATCCAGGCATTTGAGTATGTCTTCCCTGTCTACCTGCCTTGTCTCGTAACTCCGGCAGCTTTGCCTTTTCAAAATGATTTCATCCAGTTGCATCAGATCATCTCCTTAAGAAAGTCTAAGTTTTTCATTTACCGTTTCTCAGATATGTTATCCCTTCCAAGTTCATTCAGGTTTTTCATATAGAAGTATAAGAAAGGGATACATGTTAGGAAGCTCAGAATGTCTGAAACGGGCTGTGCCATCTGAACACCCGTAATACCGAAGATCTTTGGGAGTATCAGTATCAGAGGAATAAAGTAAAGCCCCTGCTTATTGGAGGCAAGGAAGGTGGCTTTTACCGCGTGTCCGGTGGATTGGAAGAGCATGCTGGTCGACATAAAAAGAGGCTGAAGGATAAGGGCTGCAAACTGCATGCGTATAGCAAGAGACCCTATTGCGATGACCTCGGCATCTTCCTTTCTAAAGATCGAGACAATCTCCTTTGAGAAGATAAAGCCTAAAAGAGCCAGTATAGACATTACCAGAAGACCTGCTTTAACAGTAAACCAAAAAGCCTCTTTTACACGTGCGTAATTCTTTGCGCCGTAGTTATATCCGGATACCGGCATGAATCCCTGTCCCAGTCCCAGCATAACAGACAAGACCAGCCAAGAGGAACGTGCCACTATAGACATTGCTGCCACTGCGGCGTCCCCGTATGCCGAAGCGGCAACGTTCAATGTTACGGCAGCTATGCTGGCAAGTCCGTGTCTGACGAGCGAAGGACATCCAAGGGTGAGGATGTCGAAGTATTCTTTAGGTCTTCTGGAAATATTGTATATGCTGATCCTTATGTTGCTCTTCCGGAGTATGAAAACGGAGAGAAGTATCAAAAAACTTACGCACTGAGATATCACTGTTGCTATGGCTGCTCCTGAGATACCTAGGCCGAACGTGAAGATGAATATTGGGTCCAGAACTATATTGAGAAGAGCACCTGTTACAAGGCCTATCATCGCGAACGCAGCCTTGCCCTCGGCTCTGAGTATGTTGTTCATGACGAAAGATGTGCACATGATAGGAGCCCCGAGCAGGATATACATGGCGTAGCTTCTTGCGTAGGGAAGGATCGTCTCTGTCGATCCCAGCTTCAGCATAAATTCATCCAGCGAAAAAATTCCGTAAAGAGTAAGAAAAAGGCCTGTTGCAAAGGCAAGGAAAAATGAGGTAGAGGCATATGTGCTTGCAGACCCCGTCTCATTGGCGCCAAGTTTTCTCGATATCATGCTTGCTGCTCCGGTACCGAACGTTAAACCGATAGCGTGGAATATCGCCATTATGGAAAAGACGATGCCTACCGCACCACTTGCGCTCGTTCCAAGCCTTGAAACGAAGAAAGTGTCTGCTGTATTGTATATTGCCGTTACAAGCATGCTTATGACAGTTGGCACGGCAAGCCTTATCACCAGTCCGGGTATCGGCGCGGTAGTCATTCTAAGATGTTGTGTGTCAATTTTGTCCTGCGCACTCTCCCTCATAAGATACCCCGCTCTGCATTTTTTAGTTTCAGATCAAATATAACAAAAAGGTTATCATTCTATCAGAATTACCGCAATCGAGCTTATTACTCAATTTGTTGCTCAAAAGACAAAATGTTTAAACAGAGAGGTTGACAAAATAGTAAAATGTTGTAGAATCCATACATGGATAATACGAAATAGGATGATATGGAGTTGTTACACATGGTAGCGCTTAAAGCTAAAAATTATAAAGATATGTCCCTTCTTTTCTGCAGTTTTGTCTTTCCTGCTCTGACTTCCCAACTTCTAAGCGGTGTTTATACGACAGTGGATGGTTTTTTTGTTGGTATGGGTACAGGTTATGTAGGTCTGGCGGCGATCGGTATATCTTACCCCTTTACTGTTTTTGCAACAGCTGCGGGAGCAGGTATAGGGATAGGAGGAGGGGCTCTCCTTTCTATAAGCAGAGGAAGGAAACGCAGCAGCTTAGCAGAGAGTATTCTTACT
>JAAZCN010000379.1 GCA_012513245.1 Synergistaceae bacterium
CCTCTATATGGATGAAGGAGGAAATGTCTATCATCTCTTCTGCCGCGCCCTTGGTTATCAGTTGATGCTTTCCGTTTTTATCTGTCAGGACGACGCTCATTCTGCGTCTTACAAAATCAAATGGAATCTCGTCCACCTTGCAGTAGTTCTGCAATATTCCTTCCAGCCCGTTCTGTGTGGCCCTGTTGATAATAGCGAGGTCTATAATGTTTTTTAATCCTGTCTGGAATGCGCTGTTTAGGTATGCGTAGCGAAGTATTCTCGTGTCTTCTTCATCATTGAGGTTGATATATTTTTCCAGAACGATTTTATCCTCCGTCAATGTTCCGGTTTTATCCGTACAAAGAACATCCATCTCACCGAAGGTCTGGATGGAACCGAGATTTCGCACTATAACTTTGTGCTGAGACATAGTTACGGCTCCCTTGGCCAAGGTTGAGGTCATAATTACCGGGAGCATCTCGGGAGTCAACCCTACCGCGATGCTTATCGAAAACAGAAGGGCATCGCCCCAGTCCCCTTTTGTCAGCCCGTTGATAAGAAAGATGATGGGCACGATGATGACCATCATACGAAGCAAAAGAGCGCTTACAGCCCCAACTCCTTGCTCGAAACTTGTTTTTGCCCTGATGTTTGAGATTTCTTTGGCTATTGATCCCAGATAAGTGTTGTTGCCGGTGCTTAGGATCAATCCGGTCGCGCTTCCGCTCACTATGTTAGTTCCCATAAAGCCAATATTTGAGAGATCCATAAGGTCGACTGAAGGTTCATTGTGCGGTATGGGAAATTTCTCAATGGGATACGATTCTCCCGTCAGAGTGGATTGCGCGACAAATGTGTCTTTTGCAGTGATGAAACGAAGCTCCGCCGGAAGCATGTCTCCCGCAGAAAGTCGGACAATATCACCGGGGACTACGTCAGCAATTGGGATTTCGGTCAATTTGTCGTCCCTGTACACATCAGCCTTGTTGGTGATCATTTCTGAAAGTTTTTCTGCCGCCGCATTTGATCGTTCTCCCTGGATGAAAACAACAAGTCCTGAGATAAAAACGAGGAAGAGTATTATAAGAACGGTCAAGTAGTCGGGGTGCGGAGCCGCAACTACGTCAGTAAAGTAGGTTATGGCTGCTATCAAGAGAAGAATACTGTTGAAAGGATTGACTGTCGCCTCAAACAATCTGTGCAAAATCGTGTTTTTTCGTCCGGCGGTAATAATATTTGCTCCATAAAAGCTTTTTCTGGCCTCCGCTTCATCCGAGGAGAGGCCACCGATGCGGGATTCAAGGGTAGCAAGCGCTTCTTCAATCTGCATAAAGGCATATTTGCGAAGCATGGTTTCGGTATTTTGTATATTCACAGATCTCTTTTTTTTATTAGTCTTATTGCCGAAGGCTCTCACCGGAATCATCTCCATTCATTTGAACTGATCCGGCGATAAGCATGCAATAAAAAAGTTGCCCCGGAGGCAACGTTTACTTACAAAGCGAGGTCAGGCTGATAACTCAAGACAACAGACAGCACTCCGCAAAAAAAACGCTAACCAAACGGTTCGAATTTTGACGCCGGATTTGAACGCAACAGTTCGACTTTGAGGATTGCCGTCCATCGTATCACCCCCCTTTTAGATACCGATATCAGAATCATGTTATCACATTATAAGTTTTATTTACAGTAATGAAATTCAACCATTATGGCATAACACAAAGTTCCTGGCTAAGTGATAAGAAAGTGAAAGCTTTTTATGAGCAAAATGGTGGATCGTACAGGAATCGAACCTGTAACCCCCTGATTAAGAGTCAGGTGCTCTGCCAGTTGAGCTAACGATCCAAACCAAAAAAGTGGGGTGAGCAACGGGAATTGAACCCGCAACCTCTGGAGCCACAGTCCAGTGCTCTAACCAATTGAGCTATGCTCACCATGTAAATAATATTCTATTTTTAAATAATGGCGCGTCTGAAGGGACTCGAACCCCCGGCCTACTGCTTAGAAGGCAGTTGCTCTATCCAGCTGAGCTACAGACGCACGTCCGACACTGCCTCTGCCGAAGCACGAGAGATATTATAACGAATACATCGGCACTGTCAAGGTCATTTGCGTTCTTTTGAGTTCATTGAGTTCATTGTCATGTGAGTGTTAATTGGACTCCTTGTTAATCGAGTCGCATTTGAGATCTTCTAAAATTTGAAAATAACTTTTTTTCTTCCTGTTAACAAAAAATCAGAAAAAATGGTTTTTGAGCAATTTTTTTTCTTTTTAGTAATTTCTGTGTAGGGACAGTACAAGCTTATATCTGCTATTATAATGGCGTATAACCAGCAATAGACAAACATTAAATAGGAGGGAATAATAATGAACTGTTTCCAGATCATGGCTGTAAGAGTAGAACAGCGAGATACCGCAGCAGTCGAAGTCCAAAAAATCCTTACAGAATATGGATGCTCCATAAGGACAAGGCTCGGCCTCCACGACCAGAATGACGACAAGACCTGCTCAACGTCAGGTATACTTATCCTCCAACTGGCCTGCGGAGAAAATGTTGCAGAGGAACTCAACAAGAAGCTAAACGCTGTTTCAGGAGTAAAGGCAAAGCTAGTAAACCTGGCCTAAGATGACTACAGTCAGAAAATTTAACTTTTTAAAAACAGGCGTGGTCTTTTTAGACCTCGCCTTTAGAATATTTTTTACTTATGGTAAAAAGCCCCGGCCAAAGCGAAGGGAGATCCTGCTCAGGATAATCTTCAAGCTTCTTCCCTGTGGCGGCCCTCAAGAAGTTTTCGACCCACCAGAAAACGTCCTGTCTTCTTATAGATTCTCTCATTGACCGCATTCTTACTTTTTTCTCATGCTCATCCATAGAATAAGCACGATAGATTGAATCAGAGAGGTCATCTATGTCGTATGGGTTGACAAGAATAGCTCCCCGGGAAAGCTGTAATGCAGCTCCCGCGAACTCACTCAGGATAAGGACGCCACTCTCTTTGCCTTTGCTTGCACAGAATTCTTTGCTAACAAGGTTCATTCCGTCTTTCAGTGATGTGATAAGAGCAATATCTGAAGCTCTGTATATCGCATAGAGTTCTGATTCCGGAAGAGTTCCGAGACACCATATTATCGGAGCCCATCTTGTCGTGGAATATTTACCGTTTATCTGGCTTATAAGAAGTTCTATCTCATTTTTCAGATCCTGGTATTCAGAGATAGTATCTCTGCTTGGTATAACAAGCTGGTAAAGAGTGACTTTTTCCCTTAGTTCAGGGTGTGATTCAAGACATTTTTCAAAGCCCTTAAGCTTCTCCGGGATGCCTTTTGAGTAATCCAGACGGTCAACGCCTACTATGACCTTTTCTCCGTAGATTTCTTCTCTAATTTGTTTCGCTCTTTTTGCTATATCCGGGGTGCTGCTTAGCGAAGAATAATATTTATAGTCTATGCTTATAGGTAAAGCACCTGCTAGGAATACTCTGCCCTCAATCTTTACTTTGACCACATGTCCCCTGCCATAGACCACTGCTTTAGGATAAAAGGTTTTTATACAGTCAATGAAATTCCTCCTGTCCCTCACGGTCTGAAAACAGACAAGCGAATAGCATGTTAGTTGGCGAAGTATTTCTTTCCGCCAAGGGAGTTTCATGAAAATGTCCACGCTTGGAAATGGTATATGAAGAAAGAATGAAGAGTTTAGTTTGGGATTTTTCTCCAGGAGCATTGATCCCAGGGGAATAAGTTGATAGTCATTCACCCAGATAAAATCATTCTCTGAGGAGTGTCCGAGAACGACCTTTGCGAATTTTTCATTTGCCCTGATATAACCATCCCAATATTCAGGAGAAAAGTTACACCTTGACTGAAAATCATGAAAAAGGGGCCAAAGTACAGAATTTGAAAAACCGTAATAAAAATCTTGAATGTCCTCTTCTGTCAATCGTACGGGTAAAAACCTGTAACCGGAGCTTTTAGAAAGTGGGCCGAGTATCTCCTTCATAGCAGCGATTTTAAGGTTCTCAAAAGCCCCAGACCATCCGATCCAGAATCCCCCTCTGTTTTTTAGTACAGGATTAAGCGCGTTGACAAGTCCTCCCGAAGAGGATGTAGCTTCCCATTTTTCCTCTTTGCAGGTGAGGGTAACGGGAAGCCTATTCGATACGACTAAAAAACGACCTTTATCTTCTGACATATTAGCAGCGACCCTTCGGCGTTAGTTCGTTAAGCCAGAAATCAAGGAAAAGATCGACCTCGCTCCTGGATATATAAACGTCTGCAGCGCTCTCTTTTTCATCATCTGATACTAGTATCCCTACACCTGATTTTATCTTTTTAACTTCCTTAAAAGCGTCTTCGTCTGTGGTATCATCCCCCAAATAACACAAAGGGCTGGCTTTCTGATAAATAATGCTGATATCAATGATGGCTGTTCCCTTCGTAAAGTAGGGCAGTATAAACTCAACCCCCCCATTGAAGGACATTACTTTCAAAGAGTTCGCAGAGGCTTCCGAGAGAAGTTTGTCAGAGACTTCCATATACATATCAAAGATATCCGCCCTGTCTCTCCAGTGAAGCGCTATCCCTGAAGGTTTTTTTTCAACTGATCCACGAGGGAAATAATTGAGCTGTGATGAAAAATCGTCTAGCTTTTTAAGCTCTTCTTCAGGTATGTATCCCCTTGTGGACCTGCCTTTTCTATCTATTTTTTCCATCCCGTGACATCCCCATATTTCTAATGGAAGTCCCACAAAATCATTTATCTCTTCAGGTTTTCTGCCGGAAACAATAATTACGTCTCCCCCTGCTTCGCATATTGATTTCAGAAGAGACTTAGTTTTTGGCGACAGGGACGCCTTCTCCCTCTCTTTTACAAAGGGTGTCAGAGTTCCGTCATAGTCTGTAACAAGCAAAGGTAATGATTTCTTGTATGAGGAAAAAAAGGATATATATTTATCAGGTTCCAGACGGATCGGAGTTATACCCATCTCTCCCAAGTTCCTCCCTCTGCTTCCAGCGATATCAGCATAGTCATGTATCTTCTGAGATGCCCGGTCATAAGGAAATTCTCGAGCACATATTCCCTTGCGTTCCTTCCCATTTTTTCCATTTTCCATGGATGTGAGAGCAGGTAACGTGTCCTTATCGCAGCACCTTCTGGAGTCCTCACTCTAAAACCGTTAAATCGGTTGATTACCTGAAGCCTTATTCCTCCGACATTTCCGCCTATCACAGCTTTCCTCTTCCACATCGCTTCAGTTACAGTTAGTCCGAAGCCTTCCTTCAGCGATTTCTGCATAACGACGTCCGCGCCGGTTTGGAGAGCATTTATCTTACGGTGAGAGTCTGAAGGCAAAAGAAGAACAGAAATATCTTTGTCTCCATTTACCGCATTCCGGACTTCGTTCAATATCTCCGAAGCCTCCGGGTCGTCGGCAGCTTCACCGCCCGCAAGAACCAGTCTGACATCTACGTGCTCCTTGATTATTCTGTAGCTCTCGATCACACCAAGAGGATCTTTAAATTTATCAAATCTTGAGACCTGCAGAATTATCGGCTTGTCCATCGGTATTCCTAGCTCTTCATACGTCTTCTCCACCTCTGATCTCTCAAGAGGGATATTTTTTTCGGCAAGCGGGTCAATGCTCGGCGTTATCAAAAATTGCGGATGGGGCAGTTTCTGTGCGAAATCCGGGAGAGAAAAGATGGAAGCATCATACCCGGAAACCTGTTTTTTTATAAACTGCCAGACCCCTTTGTTAGGAGAGCTAACGTCAATGTGGCATCTCCATATCCATTTGCCCTTCCTCTGGGGGAAGCTTTTGATAAGAGCTGCCGGCTGTGGATCATGTATAAATACATAATCTGCATCCTGAAGGACGTCTTTCAGCCTTTCTGCGTTTCTTAGGTTTGTCTGTGCATAGGTATCCATCTGCAGCTCAGAAAGAGTGCCCGGCATTCCCTGCAGCGTGTTGTGCAGCATCTTTGTGCAGTTAAAGAAAGACTCATCGCCTTCGATGACCTCCCAGGAAACATCAAGGCCAAGCTCTTGAGACAGGGGGATCATTGATGAAAGTATCTCGGCAACTCCCCCGCCGGCACGTGTAGAATTAACATGCACGATCTTTTTACCTTTAAGTCTCTTTGCTATATGTACAAGGCTGTCCATAGCAGCCTGACCAATAACTTCTGCGTATTTATTTATCATTTCGGACATTAACATTTACCTCCTTTGCTGCTCTGCCAATCGTCAAAAATGGACAAGACCTGGCGCTGAAGCTCAGTGAGGGAGAAAAGGTATGAATCTATATTTTTCAATTTCTTCCTTAATTCTGCTGTTTTATCAGAAAACTGCTCTAGCCATATCGTAAAATCGTCCTTGCATTCAGACGAACGTCTTCTTCCGTCGATGAAGTGGTAGAAAAAACTCTCTCTACTGGTATGTTTGACCGCAGCAGGAAAATCATCAAGCAAAGATGTCTCCCTTCCTGTCTCGAACATAAGTTTCTTGCAGGCAATAAAATGGAAATCACGTTCTGACTTTTTCCAGCTTAGAAAATCCTCATTTTCAAGTCTTTTTTCGAGAAGATTCAATATCACTGCTCTAATGTTGTCAAAATCCTGAAATTTAACAGGGTTTATAGCACTCAAAGCCTCAGCCAGCTTAAAATCTCTCAAGCTGCTGTTTACCCATTATGCGAAGTCATTATTGAATTCAGACTCAGAAATGTGGGGCCTTACCATGCGCCCCCAGAAATGGAAGTAGATCGCGCTGTCCGGGACCTGCGTGACGCCTGCGTGAAGTTCACGAAGATTCTGTGCCCTTATGCCCGTGGCAAGGGGCAATAC
>JAAZCN010000380.1 GCA_012513245.1 Synergistaceae bacterium
ACTCGTCGAAAAGCGATTCATAAAGACCGATGAAAGCCTTTCAGAGTTCCGACCCGGGGACACAGTAAAAGTCCACGTTAAAGTTAAGGAAGGCACCCGTGAACGTATCCAGATATTTGAAGGAGTCGTTCTCGGACGCCAGCACGGCGGACTTCGCGAAAACTTTATCGTAAGAAAAATGTCAGGCGGCCTCGGAGTAGAAAGAATATTCCCCGTCCATTGCCCCAGCGTCGAAAAGGTAGAAATCGTACGCAAAGGAAAGGTCCGCAGAGCGAAGCTTTACTATCTTCGTGAACTCAGCGGCAAAGCAGCTCGTATCAAAGAACGTCGCGAATACAAAAAATAGTAAGGTCAATTTTCGGAGGCGATCAAATGCGTCTCCGATTTTTTATGTCTGCTCATAGCAGAGAAGGCTATTTACTTTTGCAAATAGCTGCATGAAAGAGCACAGACACACGGCACATCCTATTTTTTTCAAATAGAGACTTGACTAAAGAGGATATGCTACGTATAATTTCTAAGTCCCGAGTGCCGGGGTGGTGGAAATGGTAGACACGCACGTTTGAGGGGCGTGTGGGGCAACCTGTACGAGTTCGATTCTCGTCCCCGGCACCATTGTAAGTATAAGCGTCCCAGGAAATCCTGGGACGCTTTTTGCTTGTAGACTACTTTAAGGTAATAGTAGCAAATAAGAAGAAAAAGTGTATAATAATGCGCAATTACTTACAAGGTTGACAATTCAATATTTCTGTTCATGCATGTCCCGGCCGATACATTACTTTGTTTAATTTTGTCACAGTATTGTCTATAATGGCATGGTCAACTCGGATTATAATTGCATAAATATTGATCTGTACCTTTCAACATGACTTTACTTGTTCTATACTTTATGCAGATACTTATAAAATGCAGCAATGAAAGGAGAGGTTATCATGGCATCAGAATCAAACAGTCTCTGGAAAGCCTACAGGTTCCCTATCATACTTCTCACAGGAATTGTGATCGGCTGTATAGTTGGAGCCGTGATGGGAAAAGACGCGCTGGTCTTTAAGCCTCTTGGGGATGTCTTTATCAATGCAATGTTTATGGTAGTTGTACCACTGGTCTTCTCAACGATCTGCAGCGCTGTCGCCAACATGTCATCAATGGAGAGACTCGGTAAAGTCATGAGATCACTGGTGCTGGTCTTTTTGGTAACGGGGGCCATAGCTGCGATCCTTATGCTTGTAACCGTCACACTCTTCCCACCTGCCGCAGGAGCTACCATACAGCTTCAGGCACCGGGTGATTTCCAGGCATTAAGTACTGCTGACCAGATAGTAAAGGCCTTTACGGTAGAAGATTTCTCAATGCTCCTCTCAAGACGCGCTATGCTGCCTTTGATCATCTTCACCATATTCTTCGGCTTCTGCCTCCAGACACTTGGAGAGAGAGGGCGGGCTGTTGGACGCGGTATCGGTGTCTTTGCTGATGCAATGCTGCAAATGGTCAAATACCTTATGTACTATGCCCCGATAGGCCTTGGCGCCTACTTCGCAACGCTGGTGGGAGACTACGGTCCAAACCTTCTCGGAGTATATCTGCGCTCAATGATCGTATACCACGTTGCTACCTTCGGCTATTTCTTTGTCGCTTTTACGGTTTACTCATGGTTAGCAACACAGGGAAAAGGCACTGGAGTATTTTGGAAGAATATCATAACTCCGGCCATAACAGCGCTTGGGACACAGAGCAGTACTGCCACTCTTCCGGTCAACCTTGCTGCAGCCCGTAATATCGGCATTCCAAAGGACATTGCTGAAATAGTACTGCCTATAGGAGCAACAGCACACATGGAAGGTTCCTGTCTTAGCGGTATCCTTAAGATCGCATTCCTATTCGGCATCTTCAATATTCCCTTTACCGGTTTAGGAACGTTAACAACGGCTGTCGTAGTATCTGTACTTTCCGGTGTGGTCCTCTCCGGTATCCCCGGAGGCGGTCTTGTCGGAGAAATGCTCATAGTGAGCCTCTACGGATTTCCTCCTGAAGCCTTCCCTATCATCGCAACTATTGGCTTCCTGGTCGACCCTGCAGCAACAATGGTCAACGCTACCGGAGACACGTGCTCCGCAATGCTGGTGTCAAGAATGGTAGAAGGCAAAGACTGGTTTGAAAAGGCAGAAACAGCAAAAGAAATAATCTAACAAAACTCTGTTCACATTCTTCGCGTGAAGCAATAGTGAAGCAGTTGTAAATGCAGTCAAACTATCGGTAGGGACAGCCGGAAGAACCTTCCGGCGGGAGTCAGTTGCAAATCTGTTGGGAGTCGGTTGCAAAACAGTTGTTAGTACCTCAGGGCCGGGCCCATATTCGTCTCCCTCGAGTGCCTGCATCGGGAGAGCACCGTTTTCGATAAGAAAACTTTTTAAATTGTCCTTAGTGCTCGAACCATTTCGAGTTCGTTTCGAGATCGGGGGGCCGGCGGCTTTGGTTTATACATTGGAAACACGGTCATAGCCTAAGTTCAGAGCCGCTGGATTCCCGATACAAGCACTCGGGAACGACGGATAGGAACTGGGTCCTCAGCACCTACAACAGCTTAGCCACCGCTCAGCAACT
>JAAZCN010000381.1 GCA_012513245.1 Synergistaceae bacterium
ATAAAAGGTAGACACGATCCATGTATAGTTCCGAGAGCAGTCCCGTGCGTTGAATCTGCTGCAGCTATATCGATATACGATGCTCTGCTTAGCTCAAAAATATGCCTTTAGGAGGAAATAAGATGGATTTGAAAGATCACAGAAAAAAAATAGATGAAATAGACGAGAAGCTTACCAGCCTTTTCATAGAACGTATGGCGGTATCAGCTGATATAGCGTTGTACAAAAAAGAGAATGGGCTTGTAATCAGGGATCCTGAGAGAGAGAGAGAGAAACTAGCCTCAATAATGGAGAAAGTATCACCGGAGATGCAGCCTTACACAAGGACTCTCTATCTGACTCTCTTCGAACTTGGACGTGCGCATCAACACAGGCTCTGCGCAACAAAATCTATCCTCTCTGAAAAAGTAGAAGCTGCTATAAATGATACGCCGAAGACGCTGCCGGATGCACCCCTCGTAGCATGTCAGGGTGTTGAAGGGGCATATTCGCAAATAGCTTCTGAAAAAATGTTTCAGGCTCCGAACATAATGTACTTTTCCACTTTCGAAGGAGTGTTTTCTGCGATAGACCAGGGACTTTGCCGTTATGGGATATTGCCGCTAGAGAACAGCACAGCTGGATCTGTCAACGCAATATATGATCTTATGATGGAATATGACTTCAGTATAGTAAGAAGCACACGTATAAAGATAGATCATTGCCTTCTTGCAAACAAGGGGAGCACAATGTCCGACATCAAAGAGATATTTTCACATGAACAGGCACTGACGCAGTGTGCAGGATTCCTAAAAACGTTGGGAGATATAAAAATTACTCCCTGTGATAACACGGCTTCGGCCTCAAAGAAGCTATTTGAATCGGGAAGAAAAGACGCGGCGTCTCTTTCTTCATCGACCTGTGCTGAGCTCTACGGTCTTGACCGCATATTAAATTCAGTTCAGGACCACGGAGGCAACTACACTAGGTTCATCTGTATTTCAAAAAAACTGGAGATTTATCCAGGTGCTGATAAAACTAGCGTAATGGCCATACTTCCCCACAAACCAGGATCTCTATATCATGCGCTTTCAGCCCTTTATGCATTGGGAGTGAATGTTATCAAACTAGAAAGTAGACCTTTGCCCAATAGTGATTTTAATTTCATGTTTTACTTTGACCTATCAACATCCGTATACTCTGACTCCTTCAAACAAATGCTTGTTAGGTTTGAAGAGAGTAGCGAGATGTTCAAATATTTGGGGAGCTACACGGAGGTCGTTTAGAGTGAAAAAGTTTGGACTACTAGGTGAGAATTTAGGACACAGCTATTCTCCGAGCATACACGCGATGCTTGGAGAATACTCCTATGAGCTTTTTGAAGTAGCTCCGGACGGGTTAAACGATTTTATGACGAATAACGACCTTGATGGTTTTAACGTCACAATACCTTACAAACAGAAAGTTATGCCTTACTGCGGAGAGCTCTCAGAGAGAGCTAAGAGTATAGGAAGTGTAAATACTGTCCTCAAAAGATCCGACGGATCCTATTTTGGAGAGAACACCGACTATGACGGATTCCTTTTATTGATGGAAGCTGTTAAAGAACGAATTCGCGGAAAAAAGACACTCGTGCTTGGTTCAGGCGGAGCATCAAAAACAGTGGAGGCTGTCCTTCGTGAACTTGGAGCTGAACCGTTGCTTACCGTTTCAAGAAGAGGAATTCTTAGCTACAACGATCTTGTTGATCATAGTGACGCGGCTTTTATAATAAACACTACGCCTGTTGGAATGTATCCGAATAATGGTAGATTGCCTTTGGATCTCAACAGATTTCCTAAATGTCTATTCGTCGCTGACCTTATATATAATCCGTTGAAAACAGCGCTCATGCTGCAAGCAGAAAGACTCGGCATACCCTATCAGGGCGGGCTGCTGATGCTTGCAGAACAGGCAAGGAGGGCCTCAGAACTCTTTACGGGGAGTTCCATTGTGCCTGAAGCCTCGTATATTATCGCTGAAGAAATCCAAAAAAAGACCAAAAATATCATACTTATAGGAATGCCTGGTTGCGGTAAGACTTCAATCGGACGCTATCTTCATGATCTAACAAAAAGAAAACTTGTTGATCTCGACGAGGAAATAGAGCGCAAGGAAGGCAGGAGCATTCCCGAAATCTTTGCCGATTTCGGAGAAGATTTTTTTAGAAAAATAGAGAGTTCGATTCTCTCAGAAGTCTGCAAAGAGAGCGGACTTATTGTAACTACCGGCGGAGGCGTAGTCACAAGAGCTGAAAACAAAGATATAATAAGACAGAACA
>JAAZCN010000382.1 GCA_012513245.1 Synergistaceae bacterium
CGGGAAGT
Organism: Synergistaceae bacterium; assembly: GCA_012513245.1. The sequence goes on from JAAZCN010000382.1 coordinate 9, forward strand.
GCCCGAGTTAGGTCTCTGTTGAAAATATAAATTAGTGGACAGGCAAGGTTCGAAGCGGAGTCATACGAGTGGCTATTGTTTAAGTACTGAAAAGCCAGTTATAGACCAGGTTCAAAGCCGCTGGATCCCCGATCTCGAAGCGCACTCGAAATAGTGCGGACACTGTTGTTTATCTTAAGAGTTTCTCTAACGAGAAACAGTGTCCTTCTGATCAAGTGCGTACGGGGATGACGGAGAGGGGCTAGGTTCTAAGGTTCTAACAACCGCTTCACCACTGCTTCACGTGACCGTATTTGTCGCAGCTTCACAATTGTACTGAAGGGAATGACGGTTAAGGTTGAATTCACCGCGACGTTTTATGTCGCAAATTCTCCGCCAGACACACTATCTGGCAAATTCCCCGCGACACGACCCTCGCCACAATTCCCCATGCCCCTAAACAACTGCTTCACCATTGCTTCACGGCGATAAAATCGCCGCGTCCCCATTGTAATTGCAAATACCCCGCGGTACTATTCGTACCGCAGAGGTACCTACTTGTTTTTTCTTCTAAGTATATTCAGGGCAGATATTATAGTATTCCTGATAAAGGCTACTTTAGATCCAACTTTAGGATCTTTAGCCGATAGTAATAAAAAGTGTCTAATAAATGCCATGAAGACTGCTAGAAAGCCGCCTAAAAGAGTTGCCAGGACAACGACCTTTTTTCTTTGTGGTTTTGACCTTATCTCCGGAAATGTCGGGGGGCTGAGGATCTGGATCACGACAGGATCCTGGGCTTCGCGGATTTTTGCGGATTCATATTGGCGGAGAAGTATGGTTACAAGGCTTTCTCTGAATTTGTATTCACGGAAGATGGTCGCATATTTGAGCGAAGATTCTGTTATGTTTTTGATTTCGCCTGTTGGTGAGGCAGCGGCAGTGAGGCCTTTATTATTTTCAAACTGTTTTTTGATAGCGTTGTATTCAGCCTGAAGCTGTTTGAGCTTTGGGTTGGCATCTGTTGCAAATCTTCTTGCTGCCTTGATCTCTATCTCTTTTGCCACCATACGGGCCTGAAGGGACCCTAACGATCCAATGTCGGATGGGGTTCCGCTTGGAGAACCCATTCCTGTGTCCTTCAAAAATGCGGAAAGATTGCTTTCTGCCTCTGCAAGGGCCTTTGTGTTTTCCTTTAACTGTTCTTCGATAAAGAGCCTCTGTTTCCCCGAGGGTGTTACTGCAACATCCTGCATTACGAGGAGAGTCTCGTCAAAGACAGACTGAGCAAGCTGCACAGCCATCTCCGGGGATGTGTCTGAGACAGAGACAGAAATTATCCCACTCTTTTTGTCAGCCGCCGATTGGATCTGCTCAGAAAGATCGGCACGCACACGGGTGCGCATCTTGGGTTCTTTCTCCTCATCAGAAGAAGCAAATAAACCTTTTATGCTCCTGATAATACTGAAGCCCTCAGATTCCCTTGTGAGAAGCTCGTTCTTATCTATTATCCTGTCCAGCACGACATTGCTTTTGGTTATACCAACAACAGTGTCCCCCTGCGTAGCCCCGATCCCGCCCGCAAGTTCCCCAAGCCCGGACGCAGCAAGCATAGCAGCAGCCCCCGATTTAGCATCTCCCCCCGGAGGCATTATCTGCAATGTGCTCCGATAAATCGGCGTCGCCACCAGCGAATATATGATAGCCGCCACCGCGAAGAGGGTGGTGAATTTGATTATGAAGAAGCGTTGGCGGATGAGAATCACCGCCAAGTCGAGCAGGGAGACTTGGTAGATGTTCCCGGCAGAGCCGGGGGCGCTGGCTTGCTGAGAAATAGCAGGTTGGGTTGTGTTATTGGTGTTTTCCATAGTTTGCTCTCCTTGGGGGCACGTTGTGCGCCTGGTGAATTTGCCTGATTACATCAGGCGGTGAATTCAGTGTAAAGCTACTGCTGCGCCTGGTGAATTTACCTGATTCCATCAGGTGGAGAATTCGCGACTTAAGAACCTTGTCGCTGGTGAATTTGCCGGGAGTCCCATCCGGCGGTGAATTAATTCTTAAAGACTTTAGGGCTAATTCCCCGGCGGATGAAACTCCCGCCAAATTCTCCGCAGCGTTTCTCAGCTGCGAATTCCCCGCAGCCTAGAGGCTGCAAATTCCCCGCGAGTGCATTACTCGCAATTTCCCCGCGACCTTTGGTCGCTGCCTCTCGCTGCAAACTGTACATAATTACAGATCTTAATTGCACAGGTTTTTACTTTACTAGTGAATTCATTTAGCTGATCTTCACTTATATAGCCTAAGTCTTTAGATACTTCTGTCTGAGAAAAGAGTTCCATGAGTGATGCAAAAGCGATATTCAAAAAATGGACCTTATCTTTTCCAGTGTTTCTTGCTACTCCTTCCGCAATGTTCGAAGGTACTGAAACAGCGGCTCTGTTCATCTGATTTATCAAACAAAACTTCTCCTTGGGAGGGAAGTTATCAGTAAGCTTGTAAGTCTCAACTACAATTCTCTTTCCAAGTTTATAGATTTCAAGGTTCTGAAAGTAAAATGTAGTTTTTTGCACAGAATTGTCCCCCTCAATCCCAGCCTAAAGGCTGCAAATTCCCCGTAGCAGCGGCTACACGCCGCTGCTACTTCGTTATGTTATTTACCGCGGCTACTCCTAGCGCGAACTTATAGATAATATCGGCTATGTTCATGGTGTTGCGCATGGTCGGGACGAAGTTTACTTTTTCGGGGACTACTATGAAGTCGCCCTCTTCTACTATGCGTGGTTTGTTGCCTGCCAGGGCCCTTACTGTGGAGCCGTCGGCCTTCATTATGTATGTTCTCTTCGGGCTGGCTGTCGTGCTGTATCCGCCGGCCATCTTGACGTAGGCGTTGAAAGGCTGGCCTTCCCTGTAGACGAAGGCAGCGGGGGTGAGGACTGAACCTATGAC
>JAAZCN010000383.1 GCA_012513245.1 Synergistaceae bacterium
AATTGGTTAAAACACAGACACGACAATTGTAACCTCAATACGGAAAATTTGGAAAAACATTTTTGATAGTTTATAATAACAAATCGCTTTATACTTATCTACGATCTCACTCGAGAGTCCAAAATGCACGGTAGGAGGAATAAACTTGCGTATAGCTGTACTGGTGAAACAGGTCCCGGCAGTTGACAATGTCAAAATAGATGAAATAACAGGAACAATGGTCAGGGAGGGAGTGGAGGCTGAACTCAACCCTCTCGATCTCCATGCTGTCGAGGCAGCTGTAAGGATAAAAGAGAGTATGGCTGAAGGATCTGTTGAAATAACAGCCATCACGATGGGGCCGCCTCAGGCAAAGAATGCTGCGGCATACGCTGTCTCTATGGGATGTGACAAAGGAGTGCTTGTCTCAGATAAAAAATTCGGCGGTTCTGACACTCTTGCAACAGCCAGGACTCTGGCAAAAGCAATTGAAAAGCTTGGGCCGTTTGACATCCTCTTAGCGGGAGAGAGGGCAACAGACGGAGAGACAGGACAGGTAGGCCCTGCTGCTGCAGAATTTCTAAATATACCGGTGCTTACTTATGTAAGTTCGATAGATGAACTTGAAGACAAATATATACGAGTTACCAGATCAATAGAAGGCGGCCATGAGATGATCGGCTCTCCACTTCCCGCAATGGTCATACCACTTAAAGAAATGAACATTCCGAGACTCTGTACGCTTGGCGGTAAACTGCGGGCAAAAATAACAGAGATCCCGGTCCTGGATGCGGATGACATTGGCCTCGACGAGAATTCTACGGGTTTAAAAGGTTCAGCAACGTGGGTGATCAATGTTACATACCCACAGATGACCAGACAGGGGAGAAAAATCACTTCTTCCGGCAGGCTAAATGAGACAGTCGAAGCTCTAGTGAACTTTCTTGAAGAGAAAAATTGTCTGGGGGCTGCAAAATGAGCGATCTTAAAAAAGAGGTCTGGACACTGGCAGAGGTCAGGGACAAAGAGATCCATCCTGTCTCCGGAGAACTTCTCGCATGGGGAAGAGAACTTGCTGACTCAATGGACGCCCCCCTTGCAAGCGTACTGATCGGACATAACATCTCTTCAATGGCAAAGGAACTTTTTCCTGCCGGAGCTGATAAGGTGTATGTAATAGACGACCCGTCGCTTGAAAATTTTCACAGCGACACACAGGTCAATATTCTTGAAGACCTCGTCAACAGGTTCAGCCCATCTATCTTCATAGCATCGGCAACAACACAGGGACGCACCGTAATGCCCATGCTTAGCGCAAGGATAGGCTGCGGACTTACGGCTGACTGCACTGAACTCTCCATAGAGACTGGATCAGGCAAACTGATCCAGACAAGGCCTGCTATCGGAGGCAACGTTATGGCAGACATAAAAACAAGGGGACGTGACCCTCAGATGTGCACTGTGAGACCTAAATCAAAAAGACCTCTCACTCCCGATCTTTCGCGCAAAGGAGAGCTGATAACCATCTCTCCCTCAGCTAATTTGTTTGCATCTGCGCTTACATACCTGGGCTTTAAACCTGAGACGTCTATAGGTCTTCCTATACAGGAAGCAGAAATAATTATTTCCGGCGGCAAGGGCATGAAAAACCCCAGGAACTTTGCAAAGCTTGAGGAACTTGCAAGGATACTGGGGGGCACAGTCGGAGCTTCACGCATGGCAGTCGACCTGGGCTGGGCTCCCTATTCGGCTCAGGTCGGACTGAGCGGCAAATCTGTAACCCCGAGGGTCTATATGGCTTTTGGCATATCCGGAGCTGTTCAGCATATTGCAGGCATGTCCGGCGCAGAAACTATCATAGCCATCAACCACGACCCTGAAGCACCGATCTTCAGAGTGGCAGACCTGAGTATCCAGGGTGATGCCATGGAGATACTTGACGGCCTTATAGATTCACTTAAGAAAAGGCAGTCATAACAATGGATGTATACGGCAGGCTGACACCCGAGATAATCAAGGAACTTGCCTCAGTACTTGGCAGAGGTGGCATCATAACAGATGACAAGGATGTCCTCGAAAACTATTCCTGGGATCAGGCCGGCAGCATCTGGGGCCATATGCCTGATGCGGTAGTCCGTCCGGATAACACCGAACAGGTGAGCTCTGTCATGAAAATAGCGTCCCGTTACAGGATACCTGTGACCCCCAGGGGGGCCGGAAGCGGGCTCAATGGTGGAGCTGTTCCTCTTGCGGGAGGAATAGTCATGTCCCTTGAAAGGATGAATTCTATCCTTGAGATAGATCCGGTCAACCGTGTGGCTGTTGTGGAGCCCGGTGTGATCACCAACGACCTCTGCAGGGCAGCAATTGATAAGGGTTTTCTTTATGCGGGATATCCTATGAGCACAGAGACAAGTTTCATAGGAGGAAACTTCGCAACGAACGCCGGAGGTGGAAAGGTCATCAGGTACGGCAGTACCAGGAGACACATACTGGGAGCAGAAGCCGTTCTTCCCTCTGGGGAAATAATAAATCTTGGAGGGCGCTTCAGAAAAGATACCTGGGGATACAACATCCTCCAGCTTCTTATCGGAAGCGAAGGAACTCTTGCCATCGTTACAAAGCTCATCGTGAACCTTGAACCAAAACCGGGAAAGACAGTAAATCTCCTTGCATGCTACCCGGATATTGAGACTCTGGTCGAAAGCGTTTCAAAAGTGATAAGTTCCGGTAAAAAAATTATTTCCTGTGAATTCATGGACAGAAACCTTGTGCGCTACACCACCGAATACCTTGGGTGCAGGCTTCCTGAACAGGAGAGAAGCGAAGGTTATCTGATAATACAGATCGAGGCTGACAACGAAGAACAGCTTGAAGAAAGCTACGAAGTAGTGGGCAAGATCTGCATGTCCTGCGGCGCTTTCGAAGTATTCGTGGCAGAGAGCAGAACAGATTCTGCTGCTATGTGGAATGTAAGGCAGAACGGTCTCGAGGGTATGAGAGCCAAAGATCCTTACGCCTGCAGCTCCGGAGACCTGATGGTACCACTCTCGGCTGTTCCTGAGATGTTGAAGAGGATAGACACAGCAGGCAAAGAATGGGGACTTGAAATGGGAATAATTTCCCATATCGGCGATGGAAATATCCACCCTATACCGATCAAGCCTGAGGGAATGTCCCCTGAAAGATGGGCAGTCTACTCGGAGGAATTTTTCGAAGTGCTTATCAAAGAGGCTATCAGCCTTGGCGGAGTCGGCAGCGGAGAGCACGGAGTGGGACATGTAAAACAGCATATAATCATCCAGAGCAAATCTCCGGCGGAACTTGAGCTCTTAAGGGGGATCAAGCGCTCCTTTGACCCTCTCGACATATTGAATCCGGGGAAGATGTTTTTCCCACTGGACCCCTCTGCAATATCCGGGGATCAACATTGAGGACAACACAGCGTCAAAGGGATAACACAGATCTGGGAATTTAGTTGACTTTTATTGGACATCCATATAAAATGTCCGGAAATTAGATATTTTCCAACTGAGGAAAGGAGGAAACGCAATGCAGCATAATATCGTATTCGGAATAATGTGCATGATGATGTGCGGCATGGGCGGATCCTCTCCTGAAATGGTCAGCGCTTAGTCAGCTCTTGCCTTATCAGGGCCGGACCCGCTAGGGTCCGGCCCTTTATTTTTTAAAAAGGGAATATAAATTACGAGGAGGAAAAAAGAAATGAAGAAAGCTATTATCATCGCCGTCATCGCAGCAATATTGATACAAACAGTATGTTTTGCATCTGAAAAAAAGATCGTACTTGGCGTAACACCGTTTCCAGCCAAAGATATTGCCAAAGTAGCAAAAGAGGTACTGAAAAAAGATGGGTACGAACTGGTGATAAAGGAGTTTACCGACTTTGTCCAGCCCAACTACGCGCTGCAGGACAAAGACCTTGATGCCAATTTTTTTCAGCACATCCCCTATCTTGAGAACATGAAAAAAGAAAAGAAGCTCGACATAGTACCCCTGGTGAAGGTGCACCTCCTTCCCATAGGCATATATTCTCAGAAGGTAAAATCACTTAAGGATATCAAAAAAGGAGCAGTTGTGGCTGTACCGAACGATCCTACAAACGGATTCCGCGCATACAAACTTCTTGAACGCGAGGGACTCCTTAAAATGGATCCATCCAAAAAAGACCTGACTGCCAGGGATATAATCGATAACCCGAAATCTTTGAAGATAATAGAGCTTGAGGCGCCATCGCTTCCGCGAAGCCTTCCGGATACAACAATATCGGTTATCACTATGAATTTTGCCGTTGACGCCGGGCTCAACCCGACAAAAGAAGCACTGGCGCTTGAGGATAAGAATTCACCCTATGCCGTAGTTCTGGCGGTAAGAAGCGGCGACAAAAATACTCCTGCTATAAAAGCCCTCTCTAAAGCCCTCAATTCTCCGGAGGTCAAAAAATACATAACCGAGGTGCTTTCTCCCAAAGGAGTAGTCCCGGCATTTTAGGAACAGTTACTGGAAATTTGTTAAGGCGAAATAATGCCGGGATGTGCAAATTAGCATCCCGGCATTATTATCTCTCTATTATTTTTAACTCAACTTTCCCACCTGTTATTTCTAGTGGATTTAAAACTTCTGTTTCTCGTTTTCTCCAAACGTTCTAAGCTAAGACACCAGTGACTCTAAGGTCTTAAAGTCACTGGTTTCCCGCTAAAAAGCAAACGGGAAAGACGGTGGGAAAGTTTTGATGTTAAATGTAGCCGTTCTCTTTAAGCACAGACTTGGCTTTTTCGACCCTGGCTGCTGCCGTTTTTATTACAGGTCCGGTGCAACCCATCGAAGATTCTGCATAGATACCCGCTTTCCAGAGAACCTTAACAGCGTCCTCTATCTCAAGGACATCGATTCCGTGTATTTCCTCGTCCGTTGGTTCTGAGGGCGGGGCGGTGACATCTTCCTCTGATGAGGTCTGTTTAGGCTGAAGAGATGCGACGATCTCATCAAGACCGGCTTTTCTGGCAAGGTCTAATTCCGAAGCTACGATCGCAGGCAGTCCGTTTTTTGCACATCTTGCGTTCAGTGTTACTGCCCCTGCTACTACAGGTGCTCCGGATGCTCTTGATATTATCGAGACGACTTTGCCCCAGTTTTCACCGGCTGAAGGTCCGTATCCCCAACCAAGGGCTTCGTAATTCCCTCCTGTGTTCCATGCTGCAAAGAGTTTCATCAAAACATTTCCTGTCAGGGTGTCTGTCACACAGACGTCTACCGATCCTGCGAGGAGATCATTGCCCCTCAATATCACTCCTCCCTCTTTTCTCATGCTTGATCCAAATTTTATCGGATAGCCGCCTTCACTCAATTTCTGAAGTGCCCTAAGAACGGTCTGAGCTCCATCGAGATTCAATATACCTACAGTTGGGGCGACGATGCCGTCTGCCTTTGCTACAGCGATACCATATATTGCGTTTCTTAGCATAGCCTCCACCCGGCTAGATGATGAGGTCCCGGTAGATGATGATATGAAACAGGGTTTTGCCCTGGCAGGGGTCAGCACTTTTCCAATGGTCGCCACACCGAGGGGAAAAGGATAGTGAAGCGCTACCGCTCCTGATATGAGACCTTTATCCAACGCATCCTCCATCGCTTTGGATATGTCCGTCTCACAGGCGGGTGTCTCTATCCATTCCATCTGTTCAAAACCCTCTATCTTGGGTCCGATCAGGACTACGTTAACTGAGGGGTCGTTCTGCATGGCAAGAGCGGCACCCTTGATCAGCTCTTCGCTGCCGAGCTCGCTTCCGTATGCCATCAGCCCTACGTTTACTTTTTTAACACAACCGTTTTTTACATCCTCGATTATCTCAGCAAGAACTTCGCCTATGATCTTTTTTCTCGTATTTTTTTCTTCCATCACGTATACCCTTACTTTTTCATTCCTGCCGCAAGTTCTCCCAGGGCTTCCAGAATAAGCTCGCGGACCTCTTCACGGGTTACGCCCTTTTCAGCATCGGACCTGCCCGGGGAGGGCTTTTCCATCAGGAAGGAAGCACCGTCAGCAAGGTTTGTCAGTCTGCCAAGGAAAAGGCTTCCCTTGCCTATTATCATCGCTCTTGTGATTTTGCCTGAGTTTATCGCTTCAGCCGCGTGTCCCATGTATGGGACCCCTGAGGGAATATGTCCCTGGGTCTGGGCGAACCCCTTCATGCCACGGGTTTTTATGAAATCAGCCATATCTGCTTTTTCTATCTGCTTTTTCATTACTCCAAGCGCGGCTATCATCTTGAAGTTTGCCTCGGGCACGTTTCCTGCGCCTGCAGGGAGAGTTATTTCCGGATTATGGAGCTCGGGCGCATATTTATCAACGTCTGTCAGGCGGAGCCCTACTCTCTGAAGCGGCTCAAGAGTGAGGACGCTCGTAACTGTCTGCGGTGATGAACCTGCGCCAACAGAGTGCTTTCCTATAGCATCCAGCCTTATAACGGGCAGTTTACCGTCATCCGGTACGATAAGCACACCAAACGATCCAAGACAGTTTTCGAGAGCAGGTAATGATTTTTTAACGTGATCTCTGCTGTTCATGTAGAGCTTGGGTATTGCTCCTCCGGCTATGACAGCTACGTTTTTGCGTGTA
>JAAZCN010000384.1 GCA_012513245.1 Synergistaceae bacterium
ACATTATCACTATGGCTGCAAGCGGGGTAAGCGGAAATTCGGCTATTACAAAGGCTGCAAGCGTCAGTCCTCCCGCTGGGATAGGCAGACCCTGAAAAGGTCCCGCAGGCACATGCGTAACGTTGAAGCGGGCAAGTCTCAAGACTCCGCAGAGGGCAAAGAAGGAGGCTGCCACAGCACCCCATACTCCACCTTCCAAACCTATATAAGCCGCATAGATCAAGAATGCGGGTGCAACGCCAAAGCTTATGGCATCAGCGAGACTGTCGAGTTCTTCGCCAAAAACACTGCTTCCTCCGAGGCTTCTGGCTACCCTTCCATCCATTACGTCGAAGAACACAGCAAAGCATATAAGCACAGCAGCCGGCACAAAGTGCTGATGATATGTCATTATAAGCGAAGCTATTCCGCAGAATACGCTTCCACTGGTTATCATATTAGGTATTATTTTACTTATTGGTATATTTCTTATCCTTTTGTCACGTTTTCTCATTTTTTATCACTCCGATCACAGTTTGTCCCGCGACCACTCTGCTGTTGATCTTCACAGCAGGCACCACAGATGAAGGCAGATAGACATCGACCTTTGAACCAAGCTTAATCATACCATAACGCTTGCCTCTGTCCAGAGTATCACCTTTGCTGACCCTGCATACTATCCTTCTTGCAAGTATACCTGCTATCTGCACCAGAAGGAAACGGCCGTTTTCTGATTCGGCACCTACGTAGAAACGCTCATTTATCTCAGAAGCCTTGGGGGCTATCGCAAACCACTTTTTACCGGGAACATATTTCACGTATTCGACCCTGCCTGATACAGGGAAACGGTTTACATGAACATCCAATCCATTCATAAATATGCCGATCTTTGTCACCCTGCCTGTATATTCGTGATCTGCTTCCTCTATTTCGACTACACGTCCGTCTGCCGGGCTGACCCATCCGGAGGATGCTTCCGGGACTCTCTCCGGGTCACGGTAAAACCAGACTGACAGTGCAAGGGGAAATGCAAGTATCACCGATACCCACGGAGAGATGAACCATCCTCCTAGCACCATGGATGAGAGTCCGCCTATTGTGGTAAGCCCATCACGCGCTAGTTTCAATCGAGTTCTCCGTCTTCTTCGGCTCTTATTATGCTTACGTCGGCAACGAAGTCTCCGTCATCCAGCCTTACCACTTTATATCCTGTTGCAGTGCGGCTGAGGCTTGAAATTTCATTGGTATTGATACGGACCATCCTGCCTTTGCTGCTTATAACAACTATTTCCTGGTCGTCATCGACACCCCATGCCCCAACCAGCTTTCCTGTTCTGTCAGAAAGCTTCATAGCCCTTACGCCGTAACCGGCGCGGTGGCGACGGGTAAACTCCGAGTATTTTGTCCTCTTGCCTATTCCCTGTTCACTTATTAATAACACCTGGCGTCCTTCTGTTACGACATCACAGCCAACCAGACAGTCACCGTCGTCAAGCCTCATTCCGCGAACACCCTGTGCCTGTCTCCCAAGCGGACGGAATTCTTCTTCCAGAACTCTAAGCGTCTGTCCCATCGATGTTGTAAGAAGCAGTTCATCTTTTCCGCCGGTCACACGGACCCTTGCGATGTTGTCACCCGGAACTAAAGTGAGAACTCTGCGCCCTGCCCTGGTAAGTCCTTCAAGCTCTTCAACAGGCAGGCGTTTTGCCGTTCCTTTGCATGTAACAAAGAAGACATATTTTGCTCCGTCCAGACTGCTGTCTTTTATCGCTACCACACGCTCTTCTTTTTCAAGTGTTACTATTGTCCCTACAAGTTTGCCCTTGCCTGTTTTGGGTTCCGGCAGAGAAAAGCCCCTTATTCCGAAAACTCTTCCCAGACTTGTGAAAAGGTATAATGTCCTGTGGGTGTTTGTGATGGTGAGAAGGGCTATTTCATCTTCAGCTTTTGTCGTGACGCCCTTGACACCTTTGCCTCCCCGTGACTGGACCCTGTAGTCCTGCAGCGGCATACGTCTGATATAACCATCCCTGCTTAGAGCTACGACTATTTCCTCTTCAGGTATGAGGTCTTCTTCAGATACCTCATCCATAGAATTTTCTATGTCTGTGCGCCTCTTATCGGAATACTGCCTGCGCACCTCCATCAGTTCGTCCTTTACTACTGAATCAAGGATGAGCTGGCTTCCAAGGATACTTTTGTAACGCTCGATATCCATGATAAGCTGGGTCATCTCACTGTTAAGTTTTTCTCTCTCAAGGCCTGTAAGTCTCTGCAGACGCATGTCAAGTATTGCCTGAGCCTGGATCTCAGTAAAATCAAGCGCTTCGATCAGGCCGTTTCTGGCGGTAGCAGCGTTGTCAGAACCCCTTATTATCTTTATAACTTTATCAATGGCATCGAGAGCCCTGAGCAGTCCCTCAATAATGTGAGCGCGGTCTTCTGCCTTCCGAAGCCTGTATTCTGTCCTTCTTCGAACGACCGTTCTGCGGTGGTCAAGAAACACCCAGACCATCTCTTTAAGCGGGAGTTCGCGTGTCTCTCCATCAACAATTGCGAGGTTTATTACCCCGAACGTACTTTGGAGCTGTGTCCTTGTATAGAGTTGCCGCACGACAAGATTGGGGTCCGCATCACGCTGTAGTTCGACTACGATCCGCATTCCCTCTCTGTCAGACTCGTCTCTGAGGTCGGAAATGCCGTCTATCATTCCATTTTGGACACATTTCGCTATTGTTTCTATAAAGTTTGTTTTATTTACCATGTAAGGTATCTCAGAAATTATTATGCTCTGTCTGCCCTTACGGCTGTCTTCAAAGTCAACGCGGCCTCTTACAGTTAGCTTGCCTCTGCCTGTGCGGTACGAATCTATGATCCCTTCCCGGCCTATTATTATTCCTCCGGTAGGAAAATCAGGCCCGGGCATAAGGGTCATCAGTTCACCAAGCTCTGTGTCAGGATTTTCCAGCAGTGCACAGCAGACATCAACAGCTTCGCCCAGGTTGTGAGGAGGCATATTGGTGGCCATTCCTACAGCTATACCTGTGCTGCCGTTTACAAGAAGGTTTGGTATCCTGGAGGGCAGTACAAGAGGCTCGATCAGGGATTCGTCAAAATTTGGTCCCCATTCAACCGTTTCCTCGTTGATATCCGCAAGCATTTCTTCTCCGATAGAGTGAAGCCTGGCCTCTGTATAACGCATTGCCGCGGGCGGATCTCCGTCGATCGAACCGAAGTTTCCCTGCCCCTCGACCAGTGGATATCTCAAACTGAAGTCCTGTGAGAGCCTTGCCATTGTGTCGTAAATTGCAGAGTCACCATGCGGGTGGAATTTTCCCATCGTCTCCCCAACAATACGGGCCGATTTTTTGAAAGCCTGGTTATGCCTGACACCAAGCTCAAGCATAGCAAAAAGCACTCTTCTCTGGACCGGTTTCAAACCGTCTTTTGCATTCGGCAGTGCCCTGCCTACAATAACGCTCATAGCATAGTTGAGATAGCTCCGCTTTATTTCTTCTTCCAGCGGAAGGGTTATTATTTTATTAACTTCGAATATACTTACCTGTTTATTCTTATGATCCACTTTTACTCCCCCGAACTGCTTTACCACATGACAAGCGGCGGTGTTTCCGCCGCTTTATCTGCAAGATTTATCTATTTTACCACTATAGGGTACGATTTTCACCATTTATTAGAGTGCAGTGAATGTGGGTCTATCCCTCTGTGAGGATCCTTTGTTTCAATAGGCCGGCCTATGGCGGCAATAGCCATAAGCGAAATTTCGGTTGGCACATTGAGAAGCGATTTGAACCTTACTTCCAGGTCGTTGTCGCCTCGTTTGACGCCAAGCCATACCGACCCGA
>JAAZCN010000385.1 GCA_012513245.1 Synergistaceae bacterium
CTTTTTAACGTTATCGTTAAGCATCGCAAGCGCAGCTGTCGTTCCGGGAGCTCCTGCATGTTCGAGCCCCATCATCTGGAATATTTCAGCAACACTGTCACCGATCGCAGGAGTGGGGGCAAGTGAAAGGTCTATTATTCCAAAGGGGACCCCCAGGCGTGAGGCTGCTTCTTTCGCAACAAGCTGTCCAACTCTGGTTATTTTGAATGCAGTCTTTTTGATCGTCTCGCAAAGGGTTTCAAAGTCCTCTTCATATACTGACTCCAGAGCCCTCTTTATAACTCCCGGGCCACTGATCCCCACATTTATTGCGCAATCCGTCTCTCCTACTCCGTGAAAGGCTCCTGCCATAAAGGGGTTGTCCTCTACGGCGTTACAGAAGACAACGAACTTTGCACAACCCAGCGAATCCTTCTCTCTTGACAGATAGGCAGTTTCCTTAATTACCTTACCCATCTTTGCCACAGCATCCATGTTTATGCCCGATCGTGTTGAAGCCAGGTTTATCGATGAACATACCCGCTCTGTCACACTCAGGGCTTCCGGCACAGACTCTATCAGCATCCTGTCTGATTCTGTAATGCCTTTGTGCACGAGCGCAGAAAACCCGCCTATGAAGTTCACTCCTACCTCTTTTGCTGCATTGTCGAGCGTTTTTGCTACCTCAACATAATTAGATGTTTTACAGGCGGCAGCAGCTATGGCGATCGGCGTTATCGATATACGCTTGTTTACGACGGGCACCCCAAACTCGCGGGAAATATCTTCCCCGACCTTTACCAAATCTTTGGCTCTGGTCGTTATTTTGTCGTAGATCTTCTCACAGAATTTCTTTTCGTCTGGGTCTGCGCAGTCGAGAATATTGATGCCCATGGTTATGGTGCGAACATCGAGGTTCTCCTCCTCTATCATCGCTGTAGTTTGACGTGCTTCAGAAATAGTTATCATAACGGCCTTCTATATCCTGTGCATGCTTTCAAATATCTCTTCCCTCTGGAACTTTATGATCACGCCGATCTCTTCTCCGAGCTTTTCAAGACCCTCAGAAAGTTCGCTGAGCTCACAGGTGGTGTTCGTTATATCAACTATCATGATCATATTGAAATACCCTTCGACTATCGTCTGAGATATCTCAAGCACATTTACATCTTTATCCGCGAGATATACGCATGTTTTCGCTATAATGCCGACTTTGTCTTTGCCAAGAACTGTGATTATGGCTTTCATAAAAATCCCTCCAATATATTCCTTGTCCCCAATATAAATCTTAAGATAAACTTGTGCTTGCATTTATCGTCAGGGAATTTGCCCAGCGGTAATGGGTAACAATTCTACCGTATTTCCGGCTTTGTAGGAACATATTTAGCATATTTTTTTATCGCTATACTTCGCAATCTGAAAATGAAAATATTAAGGTCTATAATGAGAATCGTATCATTACATGTGAGCGCGGCTCCGGAAGGTCATGCTCGTTCCTCCGGGAATTCCCCGGAGGAAAAATTGAACCCGGCGAATCCCCGAAAGAGTGCCTCCTTCGAGGATGCCGGGAAGAACTTGAAATAAACATTAAAATAGATGATCTTTTCGCAGAGACGACATGTTCATATCCGGAAAGAGAGATAGAATTTCTGTTTTTCAGAGCATCGATGTCTAATGGCGTCCCAACAGC
>JAAZCN010000386.1 GCA_012513245.1 Synergistaceae bacterium
CTTGTAGCAGAGATCGACAGGATGGAACGGAACGTGAACGAAATAACACATGATATCGTAAGATATGGTACAGAAGTAGGCCAGTCAGGTCTCTCTCCGGACCTTTCAATGATCCTGAACTCATGCATTAGCGGTGTGGGAGATATTGAACGGATAGGAGACCACGCTACCAATCTGGTTGAGATGTATCAGTTCCTGCAGGATCATAAGCTGAAATTCTCTCCAAAGGCGCTGGAAGAGTGCAAAGAGATGTTTGATCTGGTCGTTTCAGCTGTTGCCAAAAGCGTTCAGGCACTTGAAGAGGAAAGCCCAAAGATCGCACAGGAAGTGCTGGATCTTGAGGATCGGATAGATTATATGGAAAAAACGCTCAGGGCAAGGCACATTGCCAGACTTAACGCCGGAGGATGCAGCCCTGATGCCGGAGTTATATTTATAGATATTCTCAGTAACCTTGAACGTGTCGGTGACCACGCGCATAATATTTCCATGGTGGTTTTCGACATCGAACGCATGCACAGCCACGGATAATAGTTATCAGCCTAACTTTCCTGTCCAGATAATTTCAGGTAGAATATATGAAACAAAAGACCAGAAGAGGTGTATCTTTGTATGGATTATCATATAGTGCTTTTAGGCTTTATTCAGGGTTTTACAGAATTTCTTCCCGTCAGCAGTTCAGGACATCTGGCCCTTGCCAAGATATTTTTAGGGATAAATATGCCCCCGCTCTCTTACGACCTTGTGCTTCATGTGGCGACGATGACGGCAACGGTAATCTTCTTTTTTAATGATATCATTAATCTGTTCAGCGAATGGGTGTTGGGTATTTTCTCTAAAAAGGACCGCGGCAGTCCCGGATGGTATGTAGGATGGGCCGTATTTTTTGGCACTATGGTCACAGGCGCGATCGGGCTTCTTATAAAAGATTTTGCAGAGGGAGCCATGATGAATTCCCTAATGGTTGGTTTTGGTCTGCTCTTTACCGGTACATTGCTTATTTTAAGCCGTTTTTTTAGAAAAGGGCTTGGTAAGGTATCGCCCTTTGACGGTGTATTGGTGGGTATTGCCCAAGGTATCGCTGTAATGCCTGGAATATCCCGTTCCGGGATGACGATGATCGCAGGTACGGCTGTCGGGATAAGCAGGGAAGAAGCTTTTAGGTTTTCCTTTCTCCTCTCCATACCTGCAATAATGGGAGCGGCACTTCTGCAGACAAGAGAAGTCGGCGGGTTTGGTCTGTTTCTTTCTTCCCTTCCACAAGGATGGCTTCTGGGTGCCGCAGCGGCCTTCGTGAGCGGACTGGCTTCATTGTTTGTTCTGAGAAAACTCGTAATAGCTTCAAAATGGTGGTTATTTGGAATATACTGTTTTGCTCTTGGATCGTTTTCGATAGTTACTTCATTTTTGGGGGTGTGGTGATGGCTCTTACGAAATCGGGGAGGCTGAGATGGGGTATAATTTTCCTCTTTCTTGTCCTGGGTACGTGGCTGGGCATATTTCTTCAGCGTTTTAGTGCCTCTGCCGCTCTTTTTTCTAATGTAATAGATTTTGTAATAGATGTTAAGCAGATAGACCTGATAATGATCAGGTTCGGTTTTTATTTTGCCCTCAAAATGAATCTAGGTACGCTCATTGGCGCTGTTGCAGGTATAGTGGCCTCAAGGTGACCATGGAAATAATCCTGGCTTCCGGAAGCCCCAGGAGGCAAATGCTTCTTAGAGAACTTGGCTGGAACATAAAGGTAAAGGTTCCGGTAATAGAAGAATTTTCAGTGCATGGAGAAAGTCCGGAAGAAATGGTCTTTCGCCTTGCTCATGTAAAGGCTCTTTCTGTCTATAATAAATTCCCTGATAGCTGGGTAATAGGTGCTGATACTGTAGTAGTTGCCGGAGATGAAATTTTTGGCAAACCTGCGGACCACGAAGAGGCACTCAGTATGATCAAAAAACTGCAGGGAAAGACACACACAGTGATCACAGGTGTTGCTCTTTTTGCTCCGGACGGACGAAAACTGGTAGAAGCTGAAAAAACAGACGTCAAATTCAGATCGTTGGATGAGAGAGAGATCCTCTCTTATGTCGGGAGCGGAGAAAGCTTTGACAAAGCAGGCTCATATGCAATAC
>JAAZCN010000387.1 GCA_012513245.1 Synergistaceae bacterium
ACAATCTGACATTGAGGGCTCGTAGACGCCCATAGCTTTTGCGATAGGGATGAATTTTTCCTCGCATCCTTCAAGGTTGTATTCCATCACCCACCGCAGTAGAGCTGTGTTAGCCTCTCCGTGCGGCACATGGTACTGTCCTCCGAGAGGATAGGCCATCGCGTGAACACCTGCAGTCCCTGACATGGAAAAAGCCATGCCTGCTATCATACTTCCATAGGATTGTGCTTCTCTTGCTCCAAGATTTTTTCCGTTTAGCACGCACTCTGCAAGGTTAGCAGATATCTTGCTGATCGCGATTAGCGCTAGGTCCTGCGTGAAAGGGTTAGTTCCAAGGGATAGGAAAGCTTCAACCCCGTGTACGAGAGCGTCCATTCCAGACGCTGCTGTGATATCCGGAGGAAGGTCAAGTGTAAGCTCAGGGTCAACCAGCGCTATGTCAGCGACGAGAAATCTGCTTGATATGCCTTTTTTCATCTTCTCCTCAGAAAATGAAAAAACTGCGACCGCAGATACTTCTGACCCGCTTCCTGAGGTGGTTGGGATCATTATTGTTGGAAGGCCTTTTTGGGGAATCTTTTCACTTCCTACCATATCTCCTGCTTTGATTTCCCGGTTTTTAGCCATTACCGCTGCCATTTTTGCAAAATCCATAGAACTACCGCCGCCTAAGGCAATGAGACAGTCATAGTTTCCGCGAATGATGTACTCTACGGCTTTTTCAAGCAGTTCTACAGGAGGTTCCGGTTCAACTTTGCCCCAGTGTCCCGGATTCATGCCCAGCTCCGATGACTTGTCCATCAGCCCTGCCAGGTTTTTGCTTTTTGCCATATTTTTACCCGTGATAAATAAGGGCCTTTCGGAGCCAAGCTGTAATGCTTTTTCGGGTGCTAAGCAAGAGCAGCCCGATTCAAAAATTACTTCCTTTGGCATCCTGAATTTGAATGGTTTCATCAAGTCTATGTTATTTTTAGATAATATCATTGGATAAAACACCCCTCATATTAAATTGA
This sequence comes from Synergistaceae bacterium, assembly GCA_012513245.1. The sequence goes on from JAAZCN010000387.1 coordinate 1,014, forward strand.
CCAAGGCCAGCCAAGACTGAAGCCTAGGAAATTAAAAATGAATCTGCCTGTAAATATGGCCAGTATACAGCCTGCTGCAAGGTATGGACCAAGAGGGACTGCATCTTTTCTGTTTATTTTTTTTGCAATAAGAAGCGGTATCACTATTATTCCGCTGGTCATGAAACCTAAGTAAAGGCTTAGGATCGTCATTTTCCAACCCATCAGAGCCCCTATACCAAGCATTAACATTGCGTCTCCAACGCCCATGCCTCCACCGCTTAAAAATACAATGGCATAAATGAAGAGAAAACCTAGGCCTGCACCCATTACTCCGTCGATTATTGCAGGAATACCACCCAATATTCTTGCAAGTATTGCCGCAACTGCCATAGCAATAGCCCATGAATCATAAATATATCCGCTTTCGATATCTGTAATGGAATGGAAAAGCAGAAAGAAAAGCGCGATAAACGAAAATAAAAGAGGAGCACTAAATCCCCAGAGCCAGACAGACAGCGCTCCAATAATACCCCCTGTGAGTTCCGAGATGAAATGCATAGGTGATATTATTCCTCTGCAGGTCCGACAGCGACCAATGAGCACAATATAAGAAATTATTGGTATTAAGTCGAAAGAATTTATCTGTATGCCGCATTTATCGCATACAGAACGCTCACGGCCCCACCATTTTTTTTCTGCTATTGTACGCATTGCTGCTGCGTTGATGAATGAGCCAAGCACTGCTCCCGCTGCAAAGCCAAAAAATATGTTCATCGTTTGTAAAACTTCCATGTGGACACCCCTTGTTCGTGAGGTTAAAATAAAATAAGAAAGCAATATGCGATGACATTCTATAGAGGAGATGAAAACCATGCCGATCGTAGTGGTAAACATCAAAGAAGGCCGCACGCTTGAACAAAAACGCGATATGGTCGCTAAGGTCACGGAAGCCCTGTGTGAGACCATGGAAGTTCCTAAAACTTCCGTGAGGATAATTATCAATGAGATGGCAAACGACAACTTTGCAATAGCCGGAACCCTGATTTGCGACAACCAGGATGCCAAGATCAAGAAAAAAGATTAATCTGAAAATACCTCTTTAAACCTTTTATGTTGCCACAGCCACTGTCCCGGTGCTCTGCAAATTATTTTTTCCAGTTCTAAATTAACCTTTGTAGTTAACTCTTTTAATGTGGCCTCTCGATCGTTTCCTTTTTCCCATTTGATCGGGGGCCCTATTTTTAATTTAAAATGAAATGGTTCGATCCGTATGCTCTGGTACGGTAATATTGGTGCGCCGGTTAGCCATGCAAAGACTGCAGCTCCTTGGAAAGTGCTTGTCATCTGCCCGAAGAAAGGAACTTTGACCCCGTCTCCTCCACCATGCTGATCGGATGCGAGACCGATGGACCCATTTTTTTTAAGTATACTGATAGCTCTTGTCATAGGCTCTTCTTTTCCTAGTGTATGCAATCCACCGTTATGTCTCAGAATGTCTATAAGTTCCTTTTGGAACGGATCATCAGAGTGTCGTACTATCCCTACACCATTACAGTGCTTTCCCAGCCAGGCGGCCGCATGTTCCCAGTTGCCGCAGTGTCCTGATACAACAATGACACCTTTTCCTCCTGCGAAAGCTGCATCCATATATTCTCTGCCCTCAATTTCAGCAATCCATTTATCGACAAGTGAAGGATCTCTTTGCCACGAGAGCATTTCTATGCCGGTCCAGATCATGCTCCTATATGATTCATCGAGTATTTTCCTTTTTTCTACAACGGTTTTGTCCGGGAAAACAAGCTCGATGTTTTTTTGAGCGACCTTTTTTCTTGGCGAAATAAGTCTTAGAGGTATGAAGAGAAAATAAAAAAGGGCGTTTGCTCTCCAGCCTGGTCTTATCATTTTTGCGAAACTAAGAAAGAGTTTGATTTTCCAATCCATATTACAGCTCCTAATAATTATCCATTGTTGGAATATTTCGGCTCAAACACTGTCAAGGTCTAACGTAATCAGACTCAGATAAAATAATAGCACAATAAAAATATAGCGTACTGTGATGTCCACCGTTTATTAATTAATCTTCCCCCCGTCTTTCCCGCATGCTTTTGAGCGGGAATCCAGGTCCACCGAATGTTTTTGTTTTAAACAACCGCTCCACTACTGCTTCACGCGGCTGAGTTTAGGCGCAG
>JAAZCN010000388.1 GCA_012513245.1 Synergistaceae bacterium
CCGTTTTACTGATGCAAATGCTGCAAAGGCACACATTACGGCGGGAGCAAAAAAAGTAATAATTTCTGCACCTGCTAAAAACCAGGATGCCACGATAGTCATGGGAGTTAACGAGGGAGTCTATGATCCGGCAAAGCATAATATTGTCTCAAATGCCTCCTGCACGACAAACTGCCTTGCGCCTGTATGCAAAGTGCTTCAGGAGAAGTTCGGTATAGTCGAGGGACTCATGAATACAATACACTCCTATACAAACGATCAGGTCATACTTGATTCCCCGCACAAGTCGACCCCATCCCGCGGAAGGGCTGCCGCACTTTCGATCATTCCTACGACGACAGGTGCCGCAAAGGCGATCTCAGAAGTAATGCCCGAACTTAAAGGCAAATTGAACGGATTTGCTTTGCGCGTACCGACCCCTGACGTTTCAGTGGTAGACCTCACAGTCACGGTCGAAAAGGCAGTGACGGTAGAAGAAGTTAACGCAGCAATGAAAGAATACGCGGATGGTCCTCTTAAAGGCATACTTGGATATGAAGAGGAAGATCTTGTCTCCATGGACTTCGTAGGAGACCCGCGCTCTTCGATCTTTGCACCCAGACACACACTGGTAATGGGTGGCAAAATGGTCAAGACCCTATCCTGGTATGACAATGAATGGGCCTACAGCAACAGAGTAATAGATCTCGCAGAATACATTTTATCAAAGGGACTTTAGCCATATGAAGCTGAAAACTTTTTTGCCCGGTGACGTCACCGGAAAAAAGGTTTTGGTGAGGGTGGACTTCAATGTCCCCCTCGCTGATGGCAAGGTTGCTGATACTACAAGGATCTGTGCCCATCTTCAGACTTTGAGGGCTCTGAAGGCAGCAGGGGCAAAAGTTGCGCTCGTCTCGCATCTTGGCAGACCAAAGGGCAAAATAGAGATGAAGTATTCACTTGAGCCTGTTGGAGAAGAACTTGCAAAGATAACAGGATGGAATGTGCGGTTTGTTCCTGAATGCATCGGCCCTGAAGTTGAAAAGGCAGCCTCAGAATGGGGCAACGAGGTCCTTCTTCTCGAAAACGCCAGATTCCATCCTGAAGAAGAGAAGAACGATATGGGGTTTGCAAAAAAACTGGCAGAGAACTTTGATATATTTGTCATGGATGCATTCAGTGCAGCCCATAGAGCCCACTCTTCCACACGAGCTGTTGCAGAGGTGCTCCCATCATTCGCAGGCCTTCTGCTAACCAAAGAAACAGATATGCTTGGGATCGTCCGCGATGATCCAAAAAAACCATTTGTGCTGATATTAGGCGGTGCGAAGGTCTCCGATAAGATCGGTGTAGTTGAAAGTATGATGAAAAAAGTCGACACGATCCTGATAGGCGGAGGCATGGCATTCACCTTTTTTAAAGCAAAAGGCCTTGAAATAGGCAACTCTCTCTGTGAGACAGACAAGATCGATTTTGCGTACAAGATGCTGACAGAAGCAGAAAAACTGGGGGTCAAGCTGCTTTTGCCTTTGGATATCCTGGCAGCGGACGAATTTAAGGCAGATTCTCCTTATTCCCTGGTCGCACCGGAAGCAATACCGGCTGGGAAAATGGGTCTCGATATCGGTCCTGAGACGGTCAAATCCTTTACCGAGGTCATCCTCTCATCTAAGACTGTACTTTGGAACGGGCCTATGGGAGTATTCGAGATGCCCGCATTTTCAAAGGGCACAGAGGCTGTCGCTCAGGCACTGGTAAAAGCAACAGAAATGGGTTCGTTCACTGTCGTTGGGGGAGGGGATTCCGCAGCTGCAATAGCGCAGTTCGGATATGAAGACCAGGTTTCCCACGTTTCGACAGGAGGAGGGGCAAGCCTCGAGTTCCTAGAGGGAAAAATACTGCCCGGAATAGAACCGTATAATATTATTGAGTAATAAAATATTAAAAAGTGGTTTCGGAAAAGCAAAGTCGCCGGAACCGCTTTTTTTATTAATTTAAGGAGGATCAGATAAAATGCGCAGAAGATTTATCGCAGGAAACTGGAAAATGTTCAACGGACCGGCAGCGACCTCAGGATTTATGGCCGATTTTGTGCCAAAACTGGTCTCATCTAAAGAAATCGCTTCTAATATAGACAAGGGGATGATGGAAGTAGCGATCTTTGCGCCATTTGTCTCTCTTGAAGCAGCAATAAAAGGAAAAGAAACTTCGTCTCTCATTATAGGCGCACAAAATATGCACTGGGAACAAAGCGGGGCATTTACGGGCGAAGTTTCAGCACCGATGCTGAAAGAGCTTGGCTGTACCCATGTTCTCATTGGACACAGTGAACGCCGCCACATATTTCGTGAAACAAGTGAAGAACTTCACAATAAGCTGCTGGCAGCACTTAAAGATGCTTTGACGCCTGTTTTCTGCGTTGGTGAACTTTTGGAGGAACGGGAGTCAGGAAGCACCTTTGATGTCATAAGGATGCAGCTGATGGCCGGTCTTAAGCTAATGGATGGCAATGATGTCGCGGATAAGATAATAGTTGCTTATGAGCCCGTTTGGGCTATCGGAACCGGCAAGACCGCAAGCAGCGAAGATGCCCAGGAAGTCTGTGCATTCATCAGAAAGTTGATTGCAGATACATTTGGTGAAGGAGTCGCAGAAAAAACGATCATACTTTACGGAGGAAGCGTGAAACCTGAGAATACAGCTTTGATACTTTCAATGAAAGACATCGATGGTGTTCTTGTCGGTGGTGCTTCACTGAAGCCTGACAGTTTTCTGGCGATCACAAAAGCGGCTGTCCAATAAATATGATCAGGTAAGCCGGCGGGGCTTTTCAAGAGTCACTACCATGCACAGATAATCAACAGAAATTATTTTGATTATCAAATAGTTAAAAAATGTTATAAAAATAGGGTAATACCGTGGCTGGAGACCTGAAGCATACTTATTCAGTATTCAGCCTTTTTATCTAAAGTCAACCCGAAAACAAGCCCCTCCAGGATCAACGTGGAGGGGCCTAACCTGTCTTAGGAGGCATGTTTATACCTCTAGAAATAATGGTTTAAAAACAGATTGAAATATTTTATTTGTATTTGAATATGTGTTGCAGTAGAAAAGGAAGCGCATGTTATTATATTATAAGACAACTGTAAGTATGTTATTTTAAGGTCACATAAGATATATTATAGGACATTGTTAAATTTTATTATATATACTTCATTTTCTCCGGAATGACGCCCCGGACACCACCGTCCGGAGATTCGGTATCTCCTGCGTACCTCGGTATAAGGTGAACGTGAACATGCATGACAGACTGTCCTGATGTCTTGCCGCAGTTCACGCCAATGTTGTAACCTTCCGGTGAGTATATCTGATCGATCATAGGTCTGGCCTCGTCAATAAGGTCAAAGATAGCTTCGCGCTCTTCTTTTGTAATATCAAAAAAACTTTCAACGTGTCTTTTTGTTACGAATAGCATGTGACCTTTATTGACCGGAGCTTTATCGAAGATCGCATAAACCAGCTCGTTGTCCAGTATATAGTCGTCCAACTCACAGAATATACAGCTCATCTTAGTTATTTCCTTTATAATTCGTCCTGATCCTGGAACTTCAGGGTAGGAGCATCGCCCCAGAGAGAATCAAGCCTGTAGTAGTCATTGCCTTCCCTGCTGAGGATGTTTACTACTAAATGTCCTGCATCCATAAGGCACCAGCGGCTGCTTCCTTCTCCCTCCACTTTGTGCGGCAGCTTCATTTCATCCAGCTTTTCGCTTGCTGTGTTAAGGAGTGTCTTTGCGTGGAGATCGGAACGTGCTATTGCTACTATAAATGCCTCAGTGAAACCCGAGACTTCGCTTAGGTTGTGTACAGTAACTTCCAATGCGTGTTTTTCGATCAGTGCGTCCACGATAGGCTTGTAGGGCTCATAGAACTGTTCGATCGTTTTTGCCGATGTAATCATAAATGTATGCACCTCGCCTTTTTATATTCTATCAAATTAGAAATATTAGTATTTTTGTAATAACTTGATACTATTGTGAGCTTATCTCTACCAGTTTGTCAATGCGGCTGATAAGATCCTTGCTATCATGTCCTATAATAATTGATGGGTAGAATGCCTGATTGTTCGACCTCACGAGGTTTTTGGGTATTCCAAGGAGCTCACCTAGTATCTGGGCAGTTTTTATCATTCCTGGTTTTGCATTCAGAGGATATACTACGTTGCTGCTCCTGTAGTCGAAGTGCTTTGCGTTTGCTGACATGACTACTTCTATGCCTATCTTCTGAAGTTTTGAAGCGACTTCTGTACTCAAACCTGACTTTCCTGTTCCATTCAGAACAGCTATTGATTCAGACATAGACCTTACAAGGCTTAGTAAATCTTTATTAGACATCAGAGCTTCGGCTTTCTTCTCTTCTTTTTTTACTTCACCCAGCACATGCCCGTTTACTTTTGTCTCTTCGGCTGCTGATGAGTATGACAAAGAGAGTCCCGCAAAATTGTTTGTGTCTTTGCTTTCTTTTATATCTCCCGAAATAAGCATTTCGACAGGAATATTCAGAAATTCATTCGCCGCTTTGGTGTCGCCTATCCAGTAGCTTAGATTGTTGACCGTCGCAGCCTGTCCATGGAGGGTAGAAAAGAATATACGTTCCCTTCCAAGCTCGTTTTTTGCGAATCCCGCAAGCTGCATAGCGAGCCCCGGAGACATGTCAGTTTTAAAGAGTTTCATGATCTGCGCTGTAAGTTCGGGTATCTTGACCAGTATTCTTGGGTCGTAGGCTTTCTTTAATATCGCTTTTATGAATTGCTGCTGCCTATGTACCCTTCCAATGTCACCAAGAGCATCCATCCTGAAACGCACATAGTGCAGAGCGGTTTTTCCGTCCATTACCTGAAGTCCGGGCTGTATGTTAATGTCCAGTTTTCCTGCTCTGTCCACGTAACGCATCCTTTTCTGGACATCTATCTCTACCCCGCCCAATATGTCCACAACAGCCGGAAAGCTGACATAGTCAATTATTACATAATAGAGGATAGGCTGTCCCAGATACTTCTCAACAGATGCCTTAAGCAGATCCGGCCCTCCGTAGGCAAAGGCGTGGTTAAGCTTTTGTACTCCATGCCCGGGTATCTGTACTCTGGTATCTCTTGGCAGAGAGAGTATCCTTATGTTTTTGTCGTCGATGTCTATCGTTGCGAATAATACAGTATCAGACCTACTGGAGCCCTCTACGTCATCTTCTCCTATTATAAGGATGTTGAACCTGCCCTGTTCTTTCAAAGCCGCATACTGCGCGCTGCCGCTGTCTATTGAACTCTCAATGGTACCAAGAATGTCTTCTGATTTGGTGTGAAGGATAGTATATGCTTTTAGACCGACGCCGGCAGCTATGCCCAATATTGCCAGCAGTACGATCATGATCATTGATTTATAATGTTTCAAAGACGTTTACCTCCATGTCAATATCAAATGTCTTTGTATAGTGAATTCTTCCTGATAAAATGCTCTACTGAAGGAGGAACAAGGAACCTGATACTCCTGTCTTTTCTTACCCTCTCCCTGAGCCCCGTACTTGATATTGCCAGAAGGGGTATCTCAAGAGGAATTATTGCGGATCTCAACTCTTTTGGCAAATCTTCCATCGTGCTGTGAGTATATCCATGCCTGCTGACAGCAACAAATTTACACAGACCCATGATTTCTTCAGGGTTTTTCCAGGATACAATGTCCAATACAGCATCCAGCCCTGTTATGAAATAGAATTCTGTGTCGAAGTATTCGGGTATTGATTTGAGCCGTCTCAGGGTATCTATCGTATAGCTTTTGCCTGTTTTATCTATTTCCAGCCTTGAAACAGAAAAGTATGGACAGTCGACTGTAGCTAAAACAGTCATCATGAATCTGTCCTCTGCCGATGAGACCCTCTCCCCTTCTTTGTGGGGAGGTCGTCCTGTCGGGACGAAAATAACCTCAGAAAGTCCAAAGGCAGCATGAGCCTCGTCTGCAGCTCTGAGATGTCCGTAATGCACCGGGTCAAAGGTCCCACCCATAATACCTATCCTTCTTCGTTGATAGCTATTTGCCATTTTTTATGCCTCTTTTATTTTATTGGTTTTGACCCGGATCGGTATCCGCTGCAGAATTATCTTCATCAGGTCCTTCGGGTTCCTCGAACTCGGAAGGATAATAATCAGGATAGAAAATGAAATCTTTGGGCCCTATCGTTATCTGATCTCCCTCTTTTGCTCCTGCAGCCTCCAGAAGATCCTCAACCTTATGCTTCCTCATCAGTATTGTAAACCTTGCAACGTTTTCATCCTGGCTGAGGTCATAACGCTCGACAGCTTTCTCAAGTCGATGGTGAAGGATCCTGAATCCCCCTCCTCCTTGGAGTGAGATCACCTGGATCTTGTTTCTTGTCCTGAACGGAGTCTGAATATCTTCCGCCCTGTCAAGAGCGTAAAGCCTGACCTCGCTTTTCGGCCTCGGATTCTTTTCTGTGAAGTCTATTATATGCCTTACGAGTTCCGGTATCCCCTCTTCGGTCAGAGCGCTTATTGCACAAAAGTTGATCCCGATGGATCCAAAATGTTCGGACAGCCTCCTGATAAGCTCTTCAGGGTTTTCCAGTTCATCAAGCTTGTTTGCAACTACAAAATATGGACGCTTGTCCAGATCCGGGTCATAGGATCTCATTTCATTGCGGACAGTATCCAGCTCTTCAATAAGTTTATCAATTTCTCCGCATTCAAGGCTCAAAACGTGAATAAGAAGCCTGCTGCGTGCTATATGCCTCAGGAACTGTACTCCCAGACCTTTATTCATGTGCGCACCCTCGATAAGTCCGGGGATGTCTGCTATTACGATCCTCTCATATCCGGTTGTAAGTACTCCCAGATTGGGGGAAAGGGTGGTAAAAGGATAATCTGCTATCTTGGGCTGAGCGTTGGAAATAGCTGCCAGGATGCTTGATTTGCCTACGTTGGGAACTCCGACGAGTCCCACGTCTGCGATAAGCCTCAGTTCAAGCCTGATCTCAGCTTCTTCGCCGAGATCCCCGTTCTCACTAAATCTTGGGGCTTTTCTGGCAGAACTGGAAAAATATCGATTTCCCCTTCCTCCCCTGCCTCCCCTTGCGGCAAAAAAACGGTCGCCCGGTTCTACAAGGTCGGCAAGGCCTTCATTTGTCATGGCGTCATATATGATCGTACCGCAAGGAACCAAAACAATAGTGTCTTCACCCATCGCTCCGTTTCTTGCGCTGCCCTTGCCATGTGTTCCGTTTTTTCCCTTAATATTTCTCTGATATTCCAGATCCGCTAGTGTCTGAAGATTGGTAGTGGCTTCAAAAATAATGCTTCCGCCTTTACCGCCGTTGCCTCCGTCCGGTCCTCCGTATGGTTTGCACCTTTCACGAAGGAAACTCATACAACCGTTTCCTCCTCTGCCTGCTTTAACGGAAAGACGCATTGAATCAATAAATCTCATAATGTTACCCCGTCCCTAAAATACTATAAAGGGGGCCTGATATAAAGGCCCCCGGAATCATACTCAAATTTATTATTGTTTAAAGCGTTTCAGGCTCAACAGTTACAAATTTGCGGTCTGCTCTGGTAAGAAAACGGACTTTACCTGTTGCAAGAGCAAAAAGCGTATAGTCGCGGCCGATCCCTACGTTTTGTCCGGGATGGAATTTTGTGCCGCGCTGACGCACTATTATCGTTCCTGCGTTAACAAACTGACCGTCGCTGCGTTTTACGCCGAGATATTTGGGCTGACTATCCCGTCCGTTAGTACTGCTACCTTGTCCTTTTTTATGTGCCATGACTGATTACCTCCTTATTAAAGTGATGCTCTAGCCTTTAATACCGTCAACCTGAATAAGTGTATACTGCTGACGATGTCCGCGGAATTTGCGGTAGTTCTTCTTTCTGCGGTACCTGAAGACGATAACTTTGTCCTCTTTGCCGTGCTCAAGGATCTTGCCTGTTACGACTGCCCCGTCAATATAAGGAGTGCCGATCACCGGTCCGTCATCCTTACCGAGAAGGATCACCTTATCAAAAGATATTTGTTCGCCCTCTTCGGCGTGGATCTTTTCAAGGCGTAGCTTGTCTCCGGATGTTACCCTGTACTGCTTCCCGCCTGTTTCGATAACTGCATACATACTTATTTTTCCTCCCTCCGCTGCGTGTCAGGCAGCCTTTCGGCTTTTGTAGCCTGCACCAAGCGCATTCTATAACCTGAATATTATAGTGAAAAACTATAATTTAGTCAATAAGGACCGGCCTATTCAGCGCCCATTGCCCCATTCATTCCGTTGCTGCTGCGTTCCGGCTTGTTTGAAGCAGGGATCTTGCGTGTTCCAACGCTTCATGGGAATTATCATCGCCGGCAAGCATCCTTGCAATTTCTTTTTCACGGTCTTCATCTCTGATCACAAATATATTGGTCTCTTCCCCGTCTCTTTTTACGAGGAAATGTTGATCTGCCATGGAGGCTATTGCAGCCTCATGGGTTATCAGTATAGTCCTGCATCGTTTGGAGAGCTCCCTCAGTTTGTAACCTGCCAGCAAGGCGGTCCTTCCTCCAAGCCCGGCCTCGACCTCATCAAAGACAAGGGTCCCCGGCAGTTGTTCGTCTCCCAGTGAAAGCTGAAGTGCAATAAGTATCCTGCTAAGTTCTCCGCCCGAGGCTGTCCTTCCTACCGGCAGAGGAGGCTGCTCAGGCATGCGTAGTTTGAAAGAGACTGCTTCTGCACCGTTTGAACGAAGTTTGTCCTGTTCTTCTATCTCTATGGAGAAGAGAGCATGTTCCATTGCAAGGTCTGTGAGGTGACTGTTTACTCTTGAAGCAAGCTCAGCTGCCGCAGTTTTTCTCAGTTTACGAAGTTCCATTGCCAGGTTTTTTGTTTTTTTTCTCTTTTCAGCTGCGTCCTTTTCAAGTGCTTGCAGTTCCAGGTGGCTTTCTTTCAGCCAAGTCATCTCATCCTTTGCCTTTACAGCATATTCTATGAGTTGTCTGCAGTTGACAAGACCAAGCGAACGCTTTAATTTTCTGAGCATGCCGATCTTTTTCTCGAGACGTTCTTTTGCTTCTTCTATGTTTCCTCCTGCCGAAAGTTCATACAGTTCCTTTTGAAGCAGCTTAGACACTGACTGTGAGGAGATAAGCATGTTTTCGATGCTCTCTTTCCAGTCCTCTCTCTTTGAAGGGGATGATTCGTATATGTCTCTGCCTATTGATTCCAGTTCTTCTATCATTCCTCCGCTGACAGTTCCGCCTGAAAGCCTTTCATATATGAGAGCAAGCGCCTCTTTTACTTTTTCCTTTGATTCAAGTTCTTTCAGTTCCGTTTCCCACTTTTTTTCGCTATCTTCTTCTACCGTAAGAACTTTTATCTGCTGTAGAGTGGTTTCCGCACCCTGATAGAGTTCTTCTGTCTCTATACGCCTTTTTTTAAGACTGACGATCTGACGCTCTGTTGCGATCGTTTCACAAAAGGTCTTTTCAAGTTCTTTTTTTACCTGATCCAGAATTTCTCCTCCGCAGGAATCCACAAGGTCCAGCTGTATAGCAGAGTCAATGAGTCCAAGTTGTGCAAACTGGCTCTGGATGACAAGTTTTCTTTCCATTGCCGAAGAGAGCAGGCTGAGCGGTACAGGGCTGTTTTGGATCATACATCTGCCTCTGCCGTTCCGGCTGAACTGACGCCTGACGATGAGAGTGCCGTCCTGGGGCTGGTATTCTTCATCAAGGCCCGGGATGGGGTCAGTTGAGAGGGTCATCAGGACATCGGCAGATTCTTCAAGGGCGTGGATGTAGTTCGTCTGGGCACGTTTTCCGGATACGAATTCCATGGCACGTACAAGGCTGCTCTTGCCTGAGCCGCTTTCTCCGGTTATTACTATGAAGTCACCCTTGAGTGATAGTTCGGCTTCCCTTATTCCGCCGACTCCACGGACGCGGATCTCTTCGATCAATATCAGTCTCCCCCGTCAGTAATGCCGTTGAAGCCCCAGCGTAACTTTTCTCTGAGGAGGTCGTAGTAGCTCCTGTCTTTGAGCTGTATTATGTTGATGTAAATGTCAGGATCGAGCATGGCTTCGAGGTGGTCATCGGGGAGCAGTTCGTAACATAGCTGCCCGTCCTGGGTAAGAATAAGATTTCTGTTATCCCCTTTAGGTGTTACGTAAGCCTTGTCCGTGCCGCTCAGGACAACCGGACGTGCGTAAAGGGTATGTGCACAAATCGGCGCAAGAAGCATGCAGGGTACGTGGGGCGGGACTATCGGACCGCCTGCCGAAAGGGCATACGCAGTTGATCCGGTCGGCGTTGAGAGGATAATTCCGTCAGCAAGGAAAAGAGAAAGTATTTCCTCCCCTACCCTGACTTCAAGGTCGATCACCCTCGCAAGGTTTCCCTTTGAGATAACAAGATCGTTTAGCGCGTGAAGCTCATATACGACACGATCGCCCCTCCATACGAGGCCTTTTATCAGATGTCTCTGCTGGACAGTGAAACTGTTTTCAAGAATCGAAGTTATATCTTCCTTGGCACATTCAGGGTCTCCTGTGGCCAGAAAGCCAAGCCTACCCAAATTTATCCCATAAAGGGGGATCTTGTAGCCGAAAGTGTATCTTGCGGCTCGCAGAAAAGTACCGTCACCGCCCAGTATTACAGCAAATTCGACTTCTTCTCGCCATGTGCTGTCAGGAGTTTCGGGTATGCTCAAAGCAGAAGCTTCGTGCGGAGGGAGCATAAAATTGATCCCGTTCTCTCTTCCCCATGCATAGAGTTTAGCGGCCAGGTTTATCGCTTCCGGTTTTTGTGTGTTAAAAAGAAGTCCAACATTATTAGTATTCATCTGATGACCTCCTGCCTTTACTGCGTAGCCTCGTGTGCCTCTTTGACCAGTTTCTTAAAGTCTATATTAGCATGTTTAATTATTGTATTGCTCTTTGTTCCTAAAAGAAAGAGGAATTCTATGTTTCCTTCCGGTCCCCGTATCGGTGAATAAGTAGCGTTAAAAAGTGCAAGCTCTGTTTCAGTCTCTATGAATGACGACAGATCCCTTAGTGTTTCTTCGTGCAGCAGCGGATCCTGTACTACTCCCCTTCCAACCTTTTCTCTTGTTACTTCGAACTGAGGCTTGACCAGAACGACCATCGTGCCGTTTTCAGCCAGCAATGTCCCAAGTGGTTTTAAAAGGAGTTTTAACGAGATGAAAGAGGCGTCAGAGACGATCATGTCGACTTTTTCTCCGTCAAGCATTTCAATATTAAGGTGGCGGGCGTTCGTCCTCTCCATGACGACGACCCTTGGGTCGTTTCTCAGCTTCCATGCAAACTGCCCATATCCAACGTCAACAGCATATACTGTTTTTGCGCCTCTGGAAAGCAGGACGTCTGTAAATCCACCGGTTGAAGCTCCTATATCGACACAGGTCAAGCCTGAAGGATCTAAATCAAAGTGCTCCAGAGCTCTGATGAGCTTGTGAGCCCCCCTGCTTACCCATTCCTTTTCAGGGGCATCGACCTTTATGCTGGAATCAAAGGAGACCATCGAAGCAGTTTTCTTTATAGTTATCCCGTCTACTTTTATTCTTCCCTCTTCTATATAGCTCTGAGCAAGAGTATTTGAAAGGAGGATCTGCCGCTTTACTATCAGCTTATCAAGCCTGACGAGTTTTTTTTTCATTTTCTTTTTTAATGGATCTGATTATGTTTTCCGGAGTAAGGCCGCATTCAGCCCACTGCTCGGTTCTAGTTGCATGCGAGATATACCTGTCCGGCACGCCTATGTTAATGACCTTGCATTTCGGATAATTATTGCACGCACGTACAGATATGGTTTTGCCTGATCCACCGTTAAGGTAATTTTCTTCGGCTGTGACAACGATACTGTGTTCTTTAAGTATTTCCGAAATACCGTCGATGTCCAAAGGCTTGATAAATCTAAGGTCGACCACAGTAGGCGTTATACCTTCTTCATCACGGAGTTTTTCCGCTGTTTTCATCATGAGTTCCACGGTGCTTCCGACTCCGATAAGACATACTTCTTTTCCCCGTGACATTAGTTCCAGCTTCCCCCATGCTGCAGGGATCCTCTCCGGACTTCCTTCCGGCAAAATAATTTTTGGGGCAATACCTCGGGGGTATCTTACAGCCATAGGGATCCCTTTTCCCAGCCAGCCGTTTATAAAAAACCTCAAGTCCGCAGCATCCCTTGGCGCTGCTATCGTTATCCCCGGAAGTGCCCTTAGCCATGGCACATCAAGCAGACCGTGATGGGTCTCACCATCCTCGCCCACGAGTCCGGCTCTGTCGATTCCAAGAAGAACGGGTAGTTTTGAAAGGCATATATCATGCATTAGTTGATCCATAGCTCTTTGAAGGAATGTAGAGTATATACATACTGCAGGCTTCATGCCCCCAGCAGCCATGCCTGCCGCAAAGGTGAGCATGTGTTCTTCGGCAATGCCGACATCAAAAAATCTGTCGGGAAATTTTTCTGCGAAGCCGTGGAGTTTGGTCCCGTCAGTCATCGCCGCAGTGCAGACAGCGATACGAGGGTCGTTATAGGCTGCCTCTGTGAGGGTCCCGGACATGACCTCGCTCCATGAAGGCAAAGAGGACTGTTTATGATTTTGCGCCGCATCAAGCGAAGTGTTCGGGCCGATGCCATGGAAGAATGGTGCGTTGCTCTCTGCTTCAATGCATCCCTTGCCTTTTTTCGTGAGGACATGTATCAGTACAGGCTCTTTGTAATGCCTGGCAAGCCGGAATACTTCCTCCATCTCTTCGATGTTATGTCCGTCAAAAGGTCCCCAGTAACTTATGCCGAGTTCTTCAAATATGTTTGTCGGGAGAAGCAGCGACTTAAGTTTGGACTTGATCTTTTTGAGTGCATCCTCAAGTGCGTCTCCGCGATTTAATGTATGGCACTGGTCCTTAATGAAATCTTTGACCTTAAGGTATGTCGGGTTTACAGAGAGGCGCGCAAGATGGCCTGCCATTCCGCCTATCCTTGGGTTAATTGACATTTTGTTGTCGTTGAGGACTATTATTATTTTTGTCTTTGTGCTTTCAACACAGTTAAGTGCCTCGAAAGATACCCCGTTAAGAAGGGCTCCGTCGCCTATCACAGCTACAACTTCATGATTCTGGCGGCTGATGTCCCTTGCTTTGGCATATCCCATTGCAGCAGAAATGGAAGTGCTGCTGTGTCCCGTCGTGAAAAAATCGTAGGGACTTTCATCCATTCGGGGGAAGCCTGCGATCCCGCCTTTAGTCCTTAGTGTGTGGAAACGGTCCAGTCTCTTTGTAAGTATTTTATAAGCGTATGATTGGTGTCCCACGTCAAAAATTATTTTATCTCTGTCGGGGTCAAATTCCCTTAAAAGGGCTATCGTGAGCTCCACAGCTCCAAGAGAGGATGCGAGATGTCCCCCGTTTTTCAGTGTTACCTGAAGTATCATTTTCCTTATTTCACAGCTTAGTTCATTCAAATCATTGTAGGTGAGACCATTGAGACCTCTGAAATCCTTTGCTGATCCAAGTATGCTCATTTAGAATCTCTCCAAATTTGTATTATTGAGATCAAGCTGTAAGCCTGATTTGACAATGTCTGCCATTATCTTAGCATAGCGTCTGAATTATCTTATAAACTCAATGAGTTCTCCTCAAAAGATATTCTGTAAATTCAGCCAGAAAATCATCCTCCGGAAGGATCTTAATTATTGATCTTTTTGCATGCATTGTCTCCTGTTCAGCGATTGTTGCGGCTTTTTCCATCCCGTATACCGAGACATGAGTTATCTTTCCCTGCTCGGCATCCTTTCCGGGAGTTTTGCCAAGCTTCTCTGCTGTACTTGAAACATCGAGTATATCGTCAATGATTTGGAATGCTGAGCCCATATGTGTGCCGTAGTCATAGAAACAGCTGAGTACTTTTTCTTCGTCAGTCCCAAGCGCAGCCCCTGATGTTACGGCTGCTCTGATCAGCGATCCGGTCTTGAGCGAGGCTATTTTTCGTACATAGTCAGGGTCAGTGGCTGACGGGGCTGAGTCCATGTCCAGGGCCTGACCACCGCATACGCCAGCCGGCCCAATTGCGCTGCTGAATATCTGCATCGCTCTTAAAAGCTTGTGAGGTTCAATGTTTTTGCTGTTACAGAGAGGGTATTCAAGCGAGAGTGCAAGCAGTGCGTCTCCCGCGAGCACGGCCAGTGTCTCGCCAAAAACAGCGTGGTTTGACGGTTTTCCTCTCCTCATGTCGTCATCATCCATACATGGAAGGTCGTCATGGATCAGCGTTGCAGTGTGGAGCATCTCAAAGCCAAGGGCCAGCGGAAGGGCATCACGGGCATCGCATCCGCATCTTTCTGCCGCCGCAAGGCAGAGCACAGGGCGTAGCCTTTTGCCACCTGCGAAAAGCGAGTAGTCCATAGCCTGCCTAAGTTTTTCAGGAACGTCTCTGTTTCTCTGTTCTGAAGATGAATCAAGATATTCTTCAAAAAGATCCCTGTATCTTTGTAGCTCTTTTTTTACCCTCAGGTCCGCTTCGGTTTTACCCATTATCAGGCATCCTCTTTTTTATGGAGATCAAAAGCAACTTCCCCGTCATCGGTCAGCATCGTTACCTTCTGTTTAGCTTCCTCTAAATAAGTCCGGCAGTCCCTGACCAATCCTATCCCCTTTTCAAATTCAGAAAGGGCCTCTTCCAGTAGGATGGAGTCTCCTTCAAGCTTGCGTAATATTTTGTCCAGTTCTGCCATTTTTTCGCTGAAATTCATTTATTTTCCTCCAATACTATTAGTTGCAAGATTTTAATATATTATGATACAATGCACAGGTTGAATGTTCCAAGGTATAAGGGGGGGAAACAAAATGTCCAAGTTCTGTGATTGCTGCGGTCGTGGACCGGCGACGGGAAATGCCGTTAGCCACTCTAACCGCCATACAAGGCGTCGTTGGCTCATAAACCTTCAGAGTGTACGCGTTGATGTAGGCGGTGGGGAGACACGCAAACTTCGTATCTGTACGAAGTGCCTCCGCTCCGGTAAAGTCCAAAGAGCCGTTTAGTAAACGGCTCTTTTTTCTTCTCACGTTTCTTTTTTTAACAACCATTTTTCGCATTTATTATCATTTCCCGCGCCTCATCCTCATCGACGAGTATCTCGCGCGGCTTTGATCCGTCTGCAGGACCTACGATACCTACCATTTCCATCATGTCTATCATACGTGATGCCCTCGAAAATCCTACCCTGAGCCTACGCTGAAGACCGCTTGCAGATGCGATGCCTGTTGACATAACAGTATCTACGGCATCCTCCAGCAGGTCGTCGTCAAAAGCGGCGCTGTTGTCTATACCCGATGGTCCGTTTCCCTGTTTGTCTATCTCTATAAAATCAGGCAGGCCAAAAAGATTTACAAGGTAATTTAGCCAGTTGCTCAGTACCTGTTCATCGACCCATGGAGACTGGATCCTTATCGGCTTTGGATGTCTAGTTGAGAGGAAGAGCATGTCTCCCTTCCCGAGCAGCTTTTCTGCGCCTGAACAGTCTATTATTGTTCTGGAGTCGATCGAACTGGGAAGGGTGAAGGCGACCCTTGCCGGTATGTTTGCCTTGATAAGGCCTGTAATAACGTTTACAGAGGGCCTCTGTGTCGCGAGGATGAGATGAATGCCGGTGGCTCTTGCCATCTGGGCGAGGCGGCAGATGTATTCTTCAACTTCTTTAGGAGCGGTCATCATAAGGTCTGCAAGTTCGTCTACAACTATTACGATATGCGGGAGCCTATCTTTAGGTATTACCTTCTTATTGAAGTTCTCGAGGTTCCTGACCCTTGCCTTTGCGAACATAGTGTATCGGGATTCCATCTCTCTTATGGCCCAGGCCAGGACATGGACAGCCTTCTTTGCGTTAGTAACGGGAGGTGTCAGGAGGTGTGGAAGCTTATCGTATACAGCCATTTCGACCCTCTTGGGGTCGACAAGGATCATCCGTAGCTCATCCGGAGTTCGCATTGAACAGAGACCAACTATACAGGAGTTGATAAAAACGCTTTTCCCTGAGCCGGTTGTTCCTGCAACAAGAAGATGAGGGAGCTCTTCAAGGCCTGTAATGACAGAATCTCCGTTTACAGCCACCCCGAACGGCAGAGGCAGGTCTGTTTCAGTCTCCTGAAAAGCAGGATCCTCAATAATTGTTCTAAGAGGGATACCCCTGCGTCTCGGGTTCGGTATCTCTATACCTACGTAAGGTTTCCCCGGTATCGGAGCCTCGATCCTTAAACTTGGTACAGCCATGGCAAGTGCGATGTCATTTGAAAGCACAGCCACCTTGTTTACTTTAATGCCCGGGGCAAGCTGGATCCTAAACTGTATAACAGTCGGACCGACAAGTATTTCTGCAAGTCTGGCTTCTATGTTGAACTGTTTGAGAGTTTTTATTATCTTATCCCCCAAGGGCATGGATTTTTCTTCGTCCATTTCCCCCTCATGAGATTCTTCTTTTCCGAATATTTCTATGGGAGGAGGAAAAACGCCCTGCTCCACTCCTCCATATAATGGGTTTTCGTCAAGGTTGAACTCAGGATCCAGTGTCTGTTCGTTGGAATATACAGATCCATCTGATCCCTGCAGGCCTAACCCGGTCACAGTGACCGGGGGCTGATCGATATCTTCGCCCGCCGGACCGAAGTAATCAGATCCTTCGTATTTGGAAATGTTGATCGCATCATTTCGGGATGTTTTTTCTGCTGAATGTTCCACAGTCTCTTTTTCTTTATTCCGGAAAAGATTGAACAAAGATGCACCGGGCAGTTTTATCCTTGAAAACAAAGGAATGTTATAAAGCAATACAGATATATATATAGAAAGAGCTCCTGTAATAAAGGTGCCAAATGCTCCAAGCATCGAAAATGCCTGTTCAGCAAAAGAATTTCCAAACTCTCCGGGGGAAAGCCAGAGGGGATAGTTTGCATGATCTGACGTCATGGTGTTGAGCCCCAGAAGGAGGGAGGCCGTGAAAAACAAAAGCAGGGTTCCGGCAGACTGCCTTATCAAATGAGGCACTTTTCTTGAAAGCAGTCTGGAAATACTGAAATATAGAGTAAAAAGGATAGGTATTATTGAGGCCCCGCCGACCGTTCCAAGTATCGATGAAGAGATCCTCTTACCAAGTGTTCCGGTCCAGGGAGTGTAGAAAGATGCTGTAAGATAAAGAGAAATTAGAGCGAGGACAATGTACGCAAGTCTTGTCCATGCCCCGTCTCCTGTCAGTTTTGCCTTTGTTTTTGGCAGGCTGACAGGCGGTTTTTCATACCTCTTACTTTTTTTTCCGAAGAACATATCAGGCTTCACTACCTCCTACAGTCATCCCATTGATCAGCATCGACGGCTGTCCGTCAGTAACAGGTACTCCCTGCCCTGATTTTCCGCAGACACCGGGGTCCATGTACAGGTCTTTTCCAAGCGAAATAATGTTTTGAAGCACAGCAGGCCCGTTTCCCGTAAGTATTGCACCCTTTACAGGGTGTGACAACTTACCCTTTGTGATTATATACGCTTCTGAGACATAAAAAACAAAATCTCCGGTAGTGGGGTTGACTTCCCCTCCCCCCATCTTCTTGACCAGAAGTCCGCGATCGGTTTGAGCAAGCATCGATTCAAAGTCAGAATCTCCCGGAAGAAGAAATGTGTTGCTCATCCTTGGTACGGGAATGTTCCTGTACGACTGTCTTCTTCCGCTTCCTGTCAGCGGCAGGTTGGATGTTCCGGCAGAAAGTATGTCGGTCAGATAGGTCTTTAATACTCCATTTTCGATCAGGACATTTTTTCTGGCAGGGGTCCCCTCGTCATCGAATCTATATGAGCCATACAGGCATGGGATCGTGGGGTCATCTATCATCGTCACCGAGCTATGAGCCACCTTTTCTCCTATCTTATCCCTGTATATTGAGTGGTCTTTTTCTACTATATCAGCCTCAAGTCCATGACCGCATGCTTCGTGGATCACAGTGCCTCCGGCCTCTCCCGCCAGGAGGACCTTCATTTTTCCAGCCGGACAGGGTTTTGCCTCAAGCATCAGAAGGGCCCTGTCAAGTGCAGCAAAAGCGATCTTATCGGGATCGGAACCCGACCAGAAGTCAGGGTGAGGGACCGCCATGCAGCGTCTATCCGATGCTGTCTGAAGGGTCCCGTTTTTTTCAGCTATTATCTGTGCTGAAAAACTGCAGTATGTTCTGGTGTCCTCTGAGCAGATGCCGTCAGATCTTATAATAAGTATGTTTCTTTTTGATATGCTGTATCTGAAAGCTGCCTGTCTTACATATTTTGATCTTCCCCTGATCTTTGAGTCGAGTTCTTTCATGTAATCTATCTCGGGAGGTGATATATGCTCATCCATTGTCAAGACCGGGTCTTTATCCTTTTCGGAAGTAAAGCTCAGATCGCCGAAAGCAGAGGCCTCTGCTTCAGAGAGGATCCGTGATATTGCAGATATAGATGTGCCCGGGGAATGAGAATAGAATGTTTTGTCTCCAGATATTATCCTCGCTCCCGAACCATCAGTGTTCGAGGATGATAGTTCTTCGATCCTACCGTCTTCATAATGTGCAGAGTGTGCTGTACCGGCCTGTATAAAAACGTCGGCGTGCACGGCTCCTTTTTTATGTGTTTCAGCAAGTTTCTGCCGGATAATTTCGATCGATCTCTCTCTCATTATCTCTCTCCTGTCGATTAGCTTACGTTGATCATGCATATATCCAGACCTTCGTCCCTAAGGCCTTCAATGCACCCGAGCATGTCTCCTAAAAGTTCTGAAGGTGTGAATACTGTTACTTCTCCGCTTTTGGCGTCATCTGTCCTTAAGAGACCGAGGCCTTCACACGCGTCAATAGTCCAGCTGATATAGTATATATCCTTTTGAGGGACCTTAAGCGAGATAACGCTCAAACTAGGTTTCACTCGGTCCCCGACCCCTGTTTTCTAAGGTGTTCGTCATATGTCACGCTGAAGATGTGACTTCCGTTTGAAGTCGCAAAGAAAAAGAGGTAGTCTGTTTTTGCGGGATCCAGAGCGCTTATCCAGGAATCTTCAGAAGGTACTGAGATCGGGCCCGGAGGCAGACCGTAGTTCCTGTAAGTGTTGTAAGAAGAATCGATCTCCAGGTCTTTATAAGTGAGGCTTTTCTTTTTTATGCCCAGTTCGTCCCAGCAATAGATCACGGTAGCACAAGACTGAAGCGGCATCCATTTTTCTATCCTGTTTAAAAAGATTCCGGCCAGAATAGGGCGCTCTTCTTTTATCTTTGCCTCTCCTTCGACTATAGAAGCGAGTATTCCCCTCTGTACTGTGAATTTTTTTTCTGTATTTTCAGGAAGGTGCTTCCCTACTCTTTCCATCCACAGTTTTGACGCTCTTTTTACTGTCTGTGCTCCCACTCTGTTGCCCGGTGCAAGGGAATATGTTTCAGGAAGCAAAAAAATGATCCTGTCCCTTGGATCATCAGGCAGGAGATCATGGAGCTCGGTAGGGAAATTCCCCTTGTCGGAGAGAGCGTTTAAAAGTCCATCATCACCCTCAGGCAGTCTAAGTGCGGCGTTCATTGCGCTGTATCTTGTCCCCGGAATTATTGTTACGTTGTGCGTTACAGGCTTGGCTTCTTTAAGACGGTTTGCGACAGAAATCTCATCTCCGGG
Organism: Synergistaceae bacterium; assembly: GCA_012513245.1. The sequence continues at coordinate 19,693 of JAAZCN010000388.1, forward strand.
GGCAAGAAGGTATGTGCCCGGTCTCAAAGTTCTGTCAATATCAAGTTTGATCATCCATTTGATAAGTTTATTTGCGTCCCTGACCACTCCTGCATCCTTAAGCACTCTTGCGGCCTGTCCTGCAGACATGCCTCCTGTAATAGTCACTTCGATCTTTTTTGATGAGTAGGCGAACATGTCGGGATACATGGCTGGCATAACAAAGCAAAGGAAACAGAAAAGTATCAAAGCTGTCGCAGATGGTATAAGGTCTCTTGTTCTGTTTGTCAAAAAATTCTCTCCTTACTCTTTAAGGCTTGCCCAATGCTTGGACGGACAAACACACGTAGGAATTATACCTTTAATAGCGGGAAGGTTAAATGGGGAAAATACTTATGGCCGGCCGGAAGATCGCCGGCGGGGAATTGCGGCGAGGATCGTGCCACGGGGAATTTGCCAGGTGGTTTGTTTGGCGGAGAAATTGCGACATAAAAACGTTGCGGAGAATTAAACCTTAGCCTGACCTAAGTAGTGTGCACTCCCAAAATGAGCCCGTCATCCCCGCACCCCCTCCCCGCTCAGGTGCATACGGGAATGACGGGAAAGGGACCAAATAGGTAGGTGGATCTTTAGTGTTGACGCCCCAAGGTTCTAACAACCGCTTGCCTATTGCTTGCCAACGCTTGCCTATCGCTTGCCCGCCCCTACTGCCCCTAATGGTCTCATTCTCCGACAGATGTTTTTATTGGCAATTGACTCCCGCGGCTTGAAAAGTCGCAATTCTCCGCAGCACGTATCATGCTGCAAATTCCCCGCTGGACTTGTGTCCAGCAAATTCTCCGCGATGTTTTGCATCGCAATTCTCCGTCGGACGCAGTCCGACAATTTCCTAATTTAAAAAAACACTTGACATTTAATCCCAACAAGAGTATATATGTTAACCATTCAACGGGGACACAGGAAAGGAGCGCTTAAAATGATAAGATCAGAATGTTTTGCTTATACCGGCATTTCGTCATCATCTTACTCTTCCGGCGTTTCTTCCTCATGCGGCGGCTCTGGTTGTATTTGCCGGTTCCGAAACGTGTACCCGATGGAGAGAGAAAATCGTTAACTTTTCTAGAACATCAAGGCGTTTCAGGGACCGGAAGAAATTCTTCCGGTCCCTTTTTCTTTTGATACAATTTTAGATTTTCATAATGAGGAGGAGAAATGAATGAATACGAAATATCTACTTACACCCGGTCCGGTGGAACTGCCTGCAGAAGTACTGAGGGCGGGCTCGCGACCGCTAATAGGACACAGGTGTCCGGCTTTTTCAGAGCTTTTTACACGGATCGAGAAGAAACTCCGGGAACTTTTAAAAAGTGAAGGCCCGGTAATAATACTTCCATCCTCAGGCACCGGCGCTCTTGAGTGCATGGCAGTCAATTTTCTGGGGAAAGGTGATAAATTCATTTCGATCTCATGCGGAGTTTTTGGCAGCAGATTTCGTGAAATTGCACTGAGAACAGGCGCCGAAGGCATCAATATAGATGTGCAGTTCGGAGATCCTATGACGCCGGCAATAGCGGCAGAGGCAGTAAAAAACAATCCGGGCTGTAAAGTTCTCTTGATAACTCAGAATGAGACATCGACCGGCGTTCTTAATCCTATCAAAGAAATAATTGCAGCAATACCTGAAAAAGATCGTCCGTTGATCCTCGTTGACGGAGTCAGCTCTGTTGGCGCAATGGAATGCTTTCCACAGGAATGGGGCATCGACGCAATAGGAACAGCCTCTCAGAAAGGACTTCTTACCCCTCCGGGACTGGGGCTTGTTTGGCTCTCAGAAAAAGCCTGGAATGCTCTCGAAGGAAAAACATGTCCCAGCTATAGCTACGATCTGAAGCTGCACAAAAAAGACCTTGAAGCGAAATCCCCGGCAAATCCCTTTACACCCCCGGTATCCCTTTACTATGCCCTTGACGAAGCTCTGGGGGATATACTCGAGGTTGGTACAGAGGCCTGGTTCAAATCGAGAAGAAAATACGCCGATGCTCTAGCCGCAGGACTTGAAGCAATGGGATTTGAACTTCTCGTCAAGCGTCCGGAGGTACGCTCACCGGGAGTTACAGCCTTTAAATACCCCGGAGGCGATACGGAAGCAGTTCGTAAAAAACTTCGTGCGATGGGTATCGAGACTGCGGGAGGACAGGGAAAACTTAAAGGAGAGCTTATCAGGGTCGCACATTACAACAACTGGGGATGGCCCGAACTCTGCATTATCCTTGGCTCGCTCTACGGGGCTGCAGATATGGCACATACTCTTAAAAAAGACTTCCTTGCAGAAGCCTGGAATGTCTGGAACAGGGAGGATCAATAGTGATGGCTGAAAATAGAAAATGGAAGGTACTGGTTGCAGAGACTGTCGGTGAGGCGGGCCTTCAGATGCTCAGGGACGCCCCTGACATTGAACTGATAGAAGAAGTGGGCATGTCACGCGAAGACCTGCTTAAAAAACTGCCCGAAATGGATGCAGTGCTCACAAGAAGCGGTACAAAGATGGACGAAGAAGCCCTGAACGCAGCAGTAAATCTCAAAGTAGTTGCCCGTGCAGGTGTTGGTGTGGACAATGTCAATGTTCCTATTGCCAGCCGTAAGGGTGTAGTGGTCATAAATGCACCTACCGGAAACACACTTGCGGCAGCAGAACTGACAATGGCTCTTATGCTGGGGCTCGTAAGAAAGGTCCCGCAGGCATTTGGTTCCCTTAGGAGCGGTGAATGGGACAGAAAAAGATTCTCAGGCCACCAGCTTAGCGGCAAGAAGGTCCTCGTTCTCGGACTTGGAAGGATAGGTGTAGCAGTAGCCCAGCGCTGCCGCGCTTTTGGAATGGATGTTATCGCATACGATCCCTACACGCCGAAGAAGAAAGCGGAGTCACTTGGCATACCAATGAGGGAAGACCTCGCTGACGCGCTCTCGATAGCCGACGTTGTTACGATCCACATGCCGCTTACACCTGACACCGCCAATATGATAGATGAAAAAACGCTCAAAGCATTCAAAAAGGGAGCGTATCTGATAAACTGCGCAAGGGGCGGCATAGTGGACGAAAAGGCGGCGGCCGATGCGGTAAGGGACGGAAGGCTGTCAGGAATAGCTTTTGATGTATATACTGCAGAGCCTCTGTGTGAAGGTCATCCCTTCCTTGCTAAAGACATTGAAGACAAGATAATCATAACTCCGCACCTTGGAGCCAGCACAGAAGAGGCACAGACAGAGGTCGCAAAGATCGCCGCAGCGAACATGATTGCAGCTCTGAGGGGTGAACCTTACGACCATGCTGTGAACCTTCCCTTCCTGGAACAGAAACTTAACAAAGCCCAGATGGCATTCCTTCAGCTTTCAAGAAAAATGGGAATAATGGGGGCCAAACTTGCAGAAACAGAGTGCGGTGCTATTCATAGCTGCCACATTATGCTGCGCGGAGATATGTTTGCCGAGGATGAACCACTGCCCAACAGGCTTTGTGCCTACAGCATAGCTGTACTTAAAGGTCTTTTTGAGGTGATCAGCGGTCCGGAAGTCTCATATATGCTTGCACCCCTCCTTGCCAAGGACAGCGGTCTGAGTGTGGACGAAGGTATAGGAGATCCTAAAACATATAAAAATACCGTGGAGGTAAAACTGGACGCGGAAAAATGCAATGTTTCTCTGATAGGGACCATCACAGAAGAGGGCCGTATGCGTATTGTAAAAGTTAATGAATACTGGCTCGATTTTGTTCCCAGCGGCAAGCTCATACTTTTCCAAAACCACGACAGACCCGGCGTAATTGGAAAGATCGGTAATATCCTTGGTGACGCCAAGATCAACATCGCCAACTTTGCCCTCGGAAGAAAGGACAACAGCGGGCTGGCGCTTGGAGCGCTTGAAGTTGACAGCGACATCGATGAGTTAACAAAGAAAAAACTTGAAAAGAGCGGAGACATGCTTTGGCTCACCCTCATCGATTTCACTGATGCGGAATAAATAAGAGAATGTTGAACTATTACTGGCCGATAGCATTTATTGTTTTTTCAAATATTCTTTACCATATCTGTTCAAAATCTATATCACAGGATGGAAATCTATATTTTTCGTTTCTCGTCACATATTTTGTAGCAGCATTGATCTGTCTTGCCCTATATCTGTCTGGTGGGCATTTCAAGGATTTTATCTGTGATATTAAAAGCATAAGATGGAACGCCGGCCTGCTTGGTATCTCTATAGTTTGTCTTGAGTTAGGATTCGTAATGATGTACAAGGTAGGATGGAATATCAGCATCGGGTCACTTGTTGCCAATATATCTCTTGCAATTGCACTTGTTCTGATCGGAGTATTTTTTTACAGAGATAACCTTTCTATAAACCATATTATAGGAATGATCCTATGTATTTCAGGGTTGATATTTATAAACAGATAGGCATTTCACGTGAATGCATCGTATATATATCACAAATAAAAAAAGCTGCCCTGTTCTTTCCGGGCAGCCTTTTTTTATTTGATGTCCTGATCAGAAATTACTGAAGTGCCTTGTCCAGAATTTCAGTAGTTTTATCTGCGTTTGTACTGAGCTGCAGAAGAGCCTCTGTCATGCGGGCTTTGAAATCAGCTGCAAACGTCTCGTCAGTTACGCCGGGAAGGTTTATCTTCACGTTGTAAGCTGCGGCTTTTCCGGCTGCTTCTCCTATCAGTGCGGCACTTCCGGCATCGCTTATAGTGTTGGTATTGCCGTTTTTCGCTGCCAGATAAGCCAGTTCAGTCATTTCTACGCAGGCTTCAAGAGTAAGGAGAGGTACCTCTGTTGCCAGTTTTGAAGCCTCGCCCATTGCTTTTTTGCGTACGCATTTCTCATCTTCCGTAGCCTTAGGCATTTTCATCGCTGCCATAAAAGTTTTGAACGACTCGGTATCCCTGTTCATCAGGTCTACGAATTCAAACCTCAGGGACTCGCTTTTAGCGACGACATCCTCCATCAGCTGCCAATTCTCTTTGTATTTTTCCTTGCCTATTGTAAGGTTTGCAACCATCGAAACAAGAGCTGATCCCAGAGAGGCGCACAAAGCAGCAACGCTTCCTCCCCCCGGTGCCGGTGATTCAGAGGCAAGTTCATCGAGAAACGCGCGTATTTCCATTCTTTCAAATTTCATTACGATCCCCCCTGCTATTCTTTTACAAGTTTGGTCAGATATTTATCGTCAGCTATAAACGGAACTGTGATGTGACCATCGCTTCTCTTGCTGTTGAACTCCTCTGCGGTTGAAATAGCATGTTCATTTCTTGCCCAGGAACGTCTTGCTACTCCGCTGATCACGTCCCAGCTCAAAGAAGATTTTATCACGCTGTCTACCCTTTCACTTCCATCAAGCACAAGGCCGAAACCGCCGTTTATAGCTTTGCCGGTCCCGACTCCTCCGCCGTTGTGCAGTGCCACCATACTCATTCCCCTGGCGCAGTTTCCTGCGAAGCAGTGTATGGCCATCTCGCCCATGATGTTGCTTCCGTCCTTGATATTAGAAGTTTCACGGTATGGCGAATCGGTCCCTGATACGTCGTGGTGGTCTCTTCCCAACATGACAGGCCCTATATCACCGGTACGGACCATTTCATTGAACTTAAGTGCAATACGCATTCTTCCCTCTTCGTCCTGATATAGTATCCTGCACTGTGTACCGACGACCAGCTTATTCTTTTCTGCGTCCCTGATCCATGCCCAGTTGTCGTGATCCTGGAACCTACGGGTAGGGTCGATGCAGTCCATGGCAGCTTTATCTGTCTTCCTGAGATCTTCCGGGTCGCGGCTGAGGCAGCACCAGCGGAAGGGACCGTAGCCGTAATCGAAGAGGAGCGGACCCATAATGTCTTCTACATATGAGGGGAAGATGAATCCTTCATATGTATCGACTCCGTTTTTAGAGATTTCTGTGATTCCCGCGTCAAAGACGGCTCTCATGAAGGAGTTGCCGTAGTCAAAGAAATAGGTTCCTTTCTCTGTAAGTGACTTGATCAGTTCATAATGCTTCTTGAGTGTCTTGTCTACGAGTTTGCAGAACTTTTCTTTGTCCTCTGTAAGAAGTCTTGTCCTCTCTTCGAACGTAATGTCCTGCGGGCAGTATCCGCCATCGTAGACTGCGTGGCATGATGTCTGGTCTGAGAGAAGTTCTATGTTGATATTTTTGTCTAGCGCGAACTGCAGAAGGTCTACGATGTTGCCTTCGTAGGCTATCGAAAGAGGCTTGCCCTCATCCATTGCTTTCTTTGCCCATTTGAAGGCCTCAGATAGATCTTTGGTCTTTTTGCTGACCCATCCCTGGCTGTGTCTTGTCTCTATACGCGAGGGGTCGACCTCTGCGACGATAGAGACAGCGCCTGCGATCTCTGCGGCTTTCGGCTGTGCTCCGCTCATTCCGCCAAGTCCGGAGGAGACGAAAAGGTGTCCTGCAAGGCCCTTGCCTTCGGGCAGGTGGAATTTGCTTCTTCCGGCGTTGAGGAGTGTGTTGTACGTTCCGTGTACTATGCCCTGGGGACCGATGTACATCCATCCTCCGGCTGTCATCTGACCGTAGTTGGCTACACCGAGAGCCGCTGCCCTTGCAAAATCCTTGGGATTGTCGAACATGCCTATCATAAGGCCGTTCGTCAGTATTACCCTTGGAGCAGAAGGGTCGGAACGGAAGAGGCCCAGGGGATGTCCTGACTGTACTATCAGAGTCTGGTCGGGTGTGAGTATTTCAAGGTATTTTTTGATCAGTTGATACTGCATCCAGTTCTGGCATACCTGTCCGGTCTCACCGTAAGTTACAAGTTCATATGGATAGAGAGCTACCTCAAAGTCCAGATTATTGTCGATCATTACCTGGATGGCTTTGCCCTCTGTGCATTTGCCCCTGTATTTATCGATCGGTTTTCCATAGAGGTGCCCCTGAGGTCTGCACCGGTAACCGTATATGCGTCCATGTTCACGGTATTCCTGTAGGAATTCCGGTGCGATCTCTTTATGGTACTTTTCAGGTATGTAACGAAGCGCATTCTTAAGAGCAAGTACCGTCTCTTTATCGTTCAGTACCTGTCCTCTGTTTGGAGCTCTTCTGATATCTGCCTCGAAATCCGCTTTGGGTGGGAGCCCTTTTGAAAAGTCCAGAGTTATTTCGAGTGCTTTTCCTGTCTTTGGATCAAACATGCTGCGTCAACTCCATTCATTGTGATTTTTAATATAATTGGATATTTTACTTGACTAAGAAAAATATCTGACTATATAATTGTAACGCAAAGGTTTAGGAATGGAAAGTATTAAAGCTGTGAAATATGATAAATATCTAACAGTAAAATGTTTCACCCTAATAACACGATTATAGCACCTGAGATCAAAGAGAAAAGCAGTCAAATACGATAAAGGGGGATGTATCAAATGGGTACAAATTCAGTCGTACTGGACGGAAAATCTTTAACAATTGAGGACATTGTCAACGTCTCAAGAAATGGGTATAAGGTTGAGCTTGATCCTAATGCAGAAAAGCTTATAACAGAATGCGCTGATTCTGTCAGTGCATGGGCTAACGAAGGGCGCGTAGTTTATGGTGTAACTACAGGGTTTGGGGATCTGGCATCAGTGGTCATCCCACGCGACCAGAGCCGTCAGCTGCAGGAAAATCTTTTGATGAGCCATGCATGCGGTTTTGGAGAAGCCCTTGCTGAAGATTTTGTAAGAGCAATAATGCTTCTTCGCATCAACACCCTTACCAGAGGCTACTCCGGCATAAGCCTCAACACACTTACACAGCTTCTAAACTATCTCAATCTTGGTATACATCCTGTAATTCCGCGTCAGGGATCAGTAGGAGCCAGCGGTGACCTCTGCCCTCTTTCACACCTTGCGATAACCCTTATCGGGCTGGGAGACGTGGTTTACAAAGGTAAAAAGATGTCCACCAAAGAGGTACTGAGCCTTACAGGAATGAAACCTGTCGAACTGATGCCGAAAGAAGGGCTTGCCCTGAACAACGGCACTACGGTCATGACAAGTATAGCAGCACTATGTGTCTATGATGCAAAAAAACTTATGAAGAATGCGGATATTGCCTCAGCTCTATCAGCTGAAGCACTGCACGCCGTTCCCTACGCCTTTGACAGGCGTACTCACGATCTGCGTCCTCAGGTCGGACAGAGCATAGTTGCCGAGAACATGAGAAGGCTTATCGAAGGCAGTGAAATAATCGAGACATACAAAAAAGACCGCGTTCAGGACGCATACTCTCTGCGCTGCCTCCCTCAGGTCCACGGAGCCAGCAGAGATGCACTTGCATATGTAGAAAACATCATCAACATAGAGATAAATTCAGTCACAGACAACCCGATAATATTCCATGAAGACGGAGATGCTATAAGTGGAGGCAACTTCCACGGACAGCCTATAGCCATGGCTATGGATTTCTTTGGAATCGCCGCAGCAGAGATAGCAAACATATCTGAACGGCGGGTGGCAAGGCTTGTAGACCATAAGCTGTCTGACCTCCCTCCTTTCCTTGTGTCCCAGAGCGGAGTCAACAATGGGTTCATGATACCTCAGTACACTGCTGCTGCTATAGTCTCGGAGAATAAAGTCCTGGCACATCCTTCGTGCGTGGACTCCATTCCCACCTCTGCAGGGCAGGAAGATCACGTCTCAATGGGAGCGTTCAGCTCAGTAAAAGGGTTCAGGATATTAAACAACACCAGACGTGTGATCTCTATAGAGATGCTCAACGCAGCTCAGGGCCTCGATTTCAGGACCCCGCTCAAGCCGGGCCGCGGTACATCGGCAGCGTACAAAGCATTCCGCAGTGAGATCCCTTTCTACGCAAAGGATCAGTATATGCAGCCTCTTATGCTGAAATCTCTTGAACTGGTGACTGATGGCACTATAATTGATGCAGTTGAGAAAGAGATCGGGGAATTAAAGTAAAAAACAGGGATCTTTATTCAAATCGAGGGAGGAATATATATGGCAATGCAGTTGATCGAATGTGTGCCGAACTTCAGTGAAGGAAGGCGCCCGGAAGTTATTGAAAAGATAGTTGATTGCTTTAAGGATAAAAGAGGGGTATACCTTCTTGACCACCGTGCCGACGAAGATCACAACAGGCTGGTCATAAGTCTGGTAGGTGCTCCTGCACCAATTCAGGATGCTCTGATAGAAGCAGCTAAAATAGCACTTGATAATATAGATATGAACTCTCATCAGGGCGGACATCCCCGGATAGGCGCGGTTGATGTTGTACCCTTCACCCCTATTAAAGGGATAACCATGGAAGAGTGCATCAAAATTGCTCAGAATTTTGGAGAACGTTATTTCAAAGAATGTGGGATCCCCGTCTACTATTATGAAGATGCAGCCAAAAGACCCGAAAGGAAACGTCTCGAGGTCATCCGCAAAGGACAGTATGAAGTTCTTAAAGAAGAAGCAAAGACAAAAGAAGAGAGAATGCCTGACGTGGGCGGCCCCGGACTCCATCCTACGGCAGGAGCGACTGTCATTGGAGCCCGCAAGTTCCTCGTGGCTTTCAACGTGAACCTGGATACGGCTGACCTCGATGTAGCAAAGAAGATAGCGAACACAGTAAGGGCTTCTTCCGGCGGTTTCTGCCACGTCAAGGGCATTGGTCTTGCGCTGGAAGAACGCGGCATCACCCAGGTAAGCATGAACCTCGTAGATTATGAGAAGAACTCACTTTACAGGGTAGTTGAAATGATAAGGATGGAAGCCAGAAGGTGGGGCGTTCAGGTCATAGAGACCGAAGTATACGGCATGATCCCTATAAATGCCATACTTGAGAGCGCTGCATACTACATGCAGATCAACGACTTTGACCCCGCACAGGTACTGGAGCTTCAGCTTCTGGAACTGATGGGAGAGAGGGCGGAATGACAGTAAAACTATACAGGAACGCAAGGATATTCACCCCGCTCGACCCGGGGTGCCCTCTGAGAGGCAAAGAGCAGGGAAAGATAACGGAGTACAGCCGGGGAGCTATTCTTGCCGTCAACGGCCTGATAAAGGCTATAGGAGACGAAAAAAAAGTTCTCAGAGGGCTCTCATCTGCGTCTTTTGTCAATGAAGAGAGAGACATGGAAGGAGCCTGTCTGATACCCGGATTTGTAGATCCGCACACGCATCTTTGTTTCGCAAAGAGACGCGAGGACGAATTCAAGATGAGACTGGACGGTCTCCCCTACCTTGAGATACTCAAGCGAGGAGGCGGAATACTCTCATCTGTGAAGGCAGTAAGATCCGTTACAGAACAAGAGCTCTTCTGCAGCACGAAAAAACTTGCCATGTCCGCCCTGGCCAAGGGTACAACAACGGTTGAGATCAAGAGCGGCTACGGACTGGACCTCGAACTGGAGCTGAAGATGCTTTCAGTCATCAGCAGAATATCGAGGGAGACCCCGCTTGATGTTATTCCTACATTTATGGGCGCACATGCAGTTCCTACAGAATACAAGAAAAGATCGGACGATTTCGTTGACCTCATAATCAACGATATGCTTCCTAGGGTCAAAGATCAGGGAATAGCTGAGTTCTGCGACATATTCTGCGAAGAGGGTGTTTTTTCCGTAGACCAGAGCAGAAAGATACTCAAAGCGGCGAAGGCTCTGGGGTTTGAGTTAAAGATACACGCCGACGAAGTCCATGATCTGGGCGGAGCCGGACTTGCAGCTGAACTTGGTGTGAGGTCTGCGGAGCACCTTCTTGCGGCAAGTGAAGAGAACCTCCGTGCCATGGGGCGTGCCGGATCTATAGCGGTACTTCTTCCGGCGACTGCTTACAGTCTAAAAAAACCTTACGCCAGAGGCAGGGACATGATAGACTGGGATGTCCCGGTAGCGCTGGCTACAGACTGCAACCCCGGCTCATGCTTCTGTGAATCTGTACCCTTTATATTCGGTCTGGGCGTTATGAATATGAACATGACGATAGAGGAAGCTCTCGTTGCATCAACGCTGAATGCGGCATACGCAGTCAACAGGCAGCACAAGGTCGGAAGCCTTGAACCCGGCAAACAGGCAGATTTCCTCATCCTTGACGGAGAGACGCCCACAACATTGGCCTATCATGTGGGAAGCACCTCAGTACTTGAAGTACACAAACTGGCTGAACGTGTAGCATAAAAACTCTTAAACTATAAAACAATAAGTCGGAGCTATCTCAGCTCCGACTTATTGTTTTATATACTTA
>JAAZCN010000389.1 GCA_012513245.1 Synergistaceae bacterium
GGATATTGGGAGCCAGAGCACCTGCGCCTACCAGCCATGCTGTCGCATCCTGGAGCATTTTTTTAACTCCTTTTTTATGTTCGACCCTTAGAAGTACTGCTCTGTGCCCCCCTGTAACTGTCTCGGACACCATATTTACCGAATCCTCAGTACAAAAGACCTCCGTAGAAAAACCAAGCATTGCAGGAATAGGATTAAAATCACATTCAGATGCTATCAGGAGGTATCTTACTGCAGTAGAATGCGTGACAAGATACTTCAGAACCTCAACTGATTTTGGAGGAGTCCTTCTTGATGTCGTAATATATAGGTCAGCTTCTTCCTGTTCAGCGATCTTCATTATATGTCCGATTCTTTTTTTGATCCACTCGGGCGATACCGAATAATTCCCATCATCACCGCCTATAAGGATCGACCAGATCTTCGAAGAATGCGCCGGATTTTCCTTTAATAATGCTTCACCCTGCTTCTTAATTTCTTTTTTCATTATAGAATTGGGTGAGCCAAGTGTGACCAGAACATTCGGCTTCCTTTCCGGATAATCATGCTCAGGCACTATCGCAAAATCAAACGGATCTGTACCTACGATACCGGGGGTCATTACTGTTGCGCAAGCGCACCTCCATATGTAGCCAAGGGCCAGGTTGTAGGGGGCCGGTGTACTGCCGGCAGAAATAATGAGGACTTCTCTCGTCCCCTCATGTATGTCTCTCTCTGCGAACCACTGGCCGACCCTTCTGACAACAGCGTCTCCGTTAGCCATTGCAAGCCAGTCTCTTGCGTCCCTCCTGTTTCCATGTACCAGCTTTCTGGCGGCTGCCTTGGCTCTTGTCCTGGCAGCTCCGCTAAGTAAGGGAACCTCCGCTTCCAGTATCTGGGCACCTGTCATCGTGGAGAGCCAAAGGGCGACCCCTCTGCTTTGGTTGAGGTGTCCCTTTATACCGTCGCTTAAGATAACGATCACCCTGATACTTTTATCTTCGTTCATTGAGCTCTGTTCTTGTCTTTTTCTTCTGCCAGGATCTTCCTGACGATCTGCAGATCTTCCTCTGTGTTGACGTTGGGCCCCAGGGAGGGATATTTTGTAGGAATTACCGCCATTGTATATCCGTGTTCCAATATCCTTAACTGCTCCAGTGATTCTTCTTTCATCAGCGGAGTCGGCGGAAGCTCAACAAATTTCAGGAGGAATTCCTTTGTGAAGGCATATATTCCAAGGTGCTCCCAGATAGGACATCCTGCAATGCTGCGTCTGAAAGGTATGGGAGACCTGCTGAAATAGAGCGCTCTGCCTCTTTGGTCGGTCACGACCTTAACAATGTTAGGGTTATTGAAATCTTTATCGTTGGTGATCGGAACACACACGGTGGCTGAATCCGCACCGGGATCAGAAATGATCCCCTCTGAGAGTTCCTTCAGCATCCTTGGGTCAATCATGGGCTCATCTCCCTGGATGTTTAATACGTAGTCTGTATCTATGGATCTGGCTACCTCCGCCACCCTGCTCGAACCATCGGGATGGTCAGATCTCGTAATAAGAACATCTCCGCCAAATTTTTCGGCAGCATCGTATATTCTTTCATCATCGGTAGCTATTACTACTCTGAAGAAGACACCCGAAGCCACGGCTCTTCTGTATACGTGTTCTACCATCGGTTTGCCGCATATATCAAGGAGGGGTTTACCGGCCAGCCTTGTCGATGCGAACCTTGAAGGTATTACACCAAGGATCCTGGGTAATTTCATTTGCTCACATTCCATTCTCTGAACTTTTTCAGCATCTTTTCTCTATCGAGAAACGTGACGTTCCTGACTATCCATTCACGCATATCTTTGCCTTCTTCTGTTTCCTGCTTATAACTTATGAAATCAAGTTTGATACCAAGTTCATCAGCTATCCTGAGGGCAAAGACAGGCCAGATCATCCCTATGTCACCAATAACCGGAATACTTCCTTCAAGACGTGCAAATGCCGACATTTCCATCCTAAACGGAATTTTGGATATTTTCGTCTTGGGAAGTCCTTTATCTATCGCTTCCTGTATCATTGAGCTCTGTCTCTGCAGGTCCTGTGCAAGCCTCAGGTTTTCGTCCAGATCAAACCTTATAAGAGTCTTATTTTCAAGGCTGTATACAGGCTGTCCCTGCCACCATGACCAGATCCCGTGCCCCGTGTAAGTTTCGAAGGGGCCGTCATGGATCTCCTGGGTAAGGGCGACTGCCGATTCGATTATGACATCTGCCTCTCCAAGCATGTGAGCTATACGCCTTGAGCGTTCCGCTACCGGGATGCTGTCTCCCACCGCAAGCCCTACGTGTCCCCCGCCTACTAACTGAGGTATCGTCACCAGAACAGGAATTTCTTTTTCGGCCCCCATTCCAAGCATGGTCCTTCTGTCGCAGCCCCATCCGGCTATAGTTTCGAAAGGAAGCCCCGACTGTCTTGAAAGGGAAAGTATCTCCTCGGCTATCCTCTCTGTCCTAAGCCCCATAGGGTAGGCCATATTTCCTGCCGCTTTAATGACCATCCGACCCTCTGAGGTATTGCCTTTTTTCAAAAGCTCTTCGTCCAGGATCATTTCTTTACGTAATATATCCATCTGTTCTTCAGAAAGATCCGTGAACTCAAATACGTTTCCTCTGGGCATTTTTGACCTGTCAAGGCCGAACTGGAATGCATCGCACATTTTTACCCTGTCAAGGGATCCGCCCATTTCGTGGTTTATGACAGCGGAACTTGTTGTTACTCCATCAACTATCCCTTTTTCCATAAGTTCGGCGATCAGTGTCGTTACACCTTCATGCAAATTGGGCCCGCTTCCGGTCACAACAGTGACCTTTCCACCCTTTTTCTTTGTTTCGACCACCTTTGACACAGCAGTATCGAGTGCTTCACGGGAACGTTCGTCTAACCCGTGGTAAAAATCATTTAAAAGAGTTCTCTTTACTTCCAAGTGTAACCCCTCCCTGAGCTAAGCAGATGGTTTTGGCTGAATTCCCCAAACAGACCCGAGATCGAACCCAAAATAACAAACACCATCAACGATATTTAAATATCCGATCCCATGTCTTTGATGAAGCTCCCGAACAGCGCTCAAAATATTTCTCACTGATCCCCCTGTAATTCTCACCGGAGCCATCGACCGATCTTCGCATTATTTCTATCCATGCTCTGCCAAGGCTTTCAGCGTCATTTACCTGTGTCGCTATGCCAAGTTTAATAAACTCTTTCGATGCCTCGGCAAAATCCTCCATATGGGGACCAAATTGGACCGGCACTCCCCATGAGACAGGCTCTAGAATGTTCTGTCCGCCTTTATCTGCGAAACTGCCTCCTACGAATGCCGAGATGGCTGTTCCGTATAACTCAAAGAGGATGCCTATTTTGTCAACCACTATCACATCAGACTCAAACAGCTCAGATGAAAGCAAGTCTGCGCTAAACTTCTGGCGGGCAAGTGCAAGGACGTCTCCGGCGCGTTCGGGATGCCTGGGTGCCAATATTAATTTTGTCTGCGGATATTTCTCCTTAAGTATTTCAAAGGCCCTTAAAGCAGCATCTTCTTCGCCCGGGTGAGTGCTGCCGGCGACATAAATTTTATATTTATCAGAACCTAATCTGGCTGCCCAACATTCACGCACAGACATATTTCTCCTTGACAGAAGTGAGTCTATTTTGGTATCCCCTAAAACATTCAGTTTCCCTACAGATACTCCGATGGTTTTGAGCCTCTCAAGGTCTCTCTTTTCCCTCAGGAAAATTTCTGTAAATAGATCATAAACAGAGGCCCCTATTTTTTTTCTCGTCGGCCCCTCGAGGCGTTTCCAGGTCCTGTCAGAGATCCTTCCGTTAACAAGGAAAGACGGTATGGAGGCATCTTTGAGTTCCCAGAGCATGTTGGGCCACAGTTCAGTCTCAGCTGTGGCAAAAGCCCAGGGATCAAGGCTTCTTATAGCCTTTCTTACAAATTCTTTTTTGTCCCATGGATAATATATATGATGATCAAAAAGACCTTCTCCCAAACGGAGGGCCATATCTTTTCCTGTCTCTGTCGTTGTTGATATTATTACCGGCCCATGATAACCTGAGACTCTGGCAGCTCTTATTACAGGCATTAATGCCTGTACTTCGCCCACAGAGACACCATGGGCCCAAAAAGGCCTTATCCCTTTCAGTTTTTCGATCGATCCCTGAGACTGGATACCCCTTCTTTCGTCGAAACCTTCGCTGTATTTATTCTTGAGCTTGGGCCAGGACAAAAAGAAAATTGAATCGATAAGGGGCTGATAGAGTGATCTGAGCAGCGAC
>JAAZCN010000390.1 GCA_012513245.1 Synergistaceae bacterium
GATATACCCTCCAGTGTCCCGAAAATCAGTTTTCCTGCATGTCCCGGAGCTGTTGACCGTGGCCAGTAAGGAATATCTTGATATGTAATCACACTGGGGTTTTCTATGCTTTCTGCAAGACTCCCAAGCCCGGAACCGAGTATTAGTGCTATCTCCGGCTTTTTGTCGATCTTCCCTGAAAGAAATTTGATGGCCCCGGATATCTTTTCTGAATAAAGCATCTCATTCACTCCTTAATTTATCTTTTATACCTTAACTGCGACAAAAGAATGTCGCGTAAGTAGCAGTGGAGGGGGAATCAATTGCAAATCGGTGGGGAATCTGTTGGGAGTCGGTGGTTAGGACCTAAGACCCCCTCCATCCGCCTTACCCATATACCTATCCCCGTCATTCCCGTATGCCTATTTCCGTCATTCCCGTATACACCTGTCAGGAGAGCACTGTTTTCCGATTAGGAAAACTTGTCAAATTAACCTTAGTGCTCGAAGCATTTCGAGTGCGTTTCGAGATCGGGGGCCCAGGTTTTGTTTTTGACCTACGCCTCTATCGTCTCCCCCGGACGCTGTTTAACGGGGGTCCAGCGGCTCCGAACTTAGGCTTAGGCTGAGCATTAATTTATCAAAACAAAACCCAGACCTGGATCCCCGCTCAGAGGCATACGGGGATGACGGAGAGAGGGGCACCGCTCGGCCGTTTCTAATAACTGTTTGACAATCGTTTGACCGCCTTCACAACTGCCCAGCTACAGCTCAGCCAAAGGTTTTAAACCACCGCTTGCCTAGTTCTAACTACCGCTTCACAGCGATGAAATAGCTGCTTCCCGCGACATCCTCTTGTCGCACTTCACGCCGATGGTTTTTCGGCAGCTTCACGCGACATGTTTTTTGTCGCACTTCCCGCCGGAATAATTTGCCGGCAGCCTCACATGGCGGTCTTTAACAATCGATTTGCGATCGATTCCCAACTGATTTGCAACCGGCTCCCGCGGCAAGCAACACGCCGCTGCCCTTAACTCCTTGGAAAATATTTATCATATAGGTCTCTCATTTCAAGATCCAGATGGGTATATTTTTCTGTCGTTAGTATTGAAGAATGGCCGAGCAGTTCCTGGAGGGTCCTCTGGTCCATTCCTTTTCTCAGCAGATGGGTCGCAAAGGTGTGTCTCAATACATGTGGGTGAAGCCTTGATGGAGGTATTCCTGCCTGAAGACCTCTTTTTCTAAGCAGTCTCCAGAGAAATTCTCTTCTCATCTTCCTGCCTGACTTAGTTAGAAGGAGCCATGGCTGTTTGAGTTTATCAAGTTTTATTCTGTGTTCGTCAATATATTCATCAACTACTTTTCTTACTCCGCCGACGTAGGGTATACATCTTTCCTTGTCTCCCTTGCCTCTTGTGAAGATAAGTCCCCCGCCTCTGTTTATGTCCTTCAACTTCAGGGAACAGAGCTCTGACGCTCTCATTCCTGTACCGTAAGCAAGTTCAATGGCTGTCCTGTCCCTTTTACCTATTGGGGTGTTGTCTTCACAGGCATTGATAAGGCGCTGTATCTCACCCTCGGTCATTATCTGGGGCAGGATCTTGTCCCTTGCCGGCAGAGGATCCAGCATCGGCATGTTTTCAGTTACACCGTCATAAACAAGATATCTGGCAAAGGAATTCAAGACAGCTCCTTTTCTCTGAACGGTGCTCTTGGACATCCCCCTTGAAGACTGTTCCCTCA
>JAAZCN010000408.1 GCA_012513245.1 Synergistaceae bacterium
ATGATGTAAGAGATCCAGAAATCTGAGAGATGCAGAAAAGAAGGTGATGTCCGTCTGTAGATAGAATACGAGTGTTTCCGTAAGGGAGAATCACTTCCCGGAGGGAAAGGGAATCGGAGAGTGTCATCGAAACGGGATTCATAAAATCAATTCATACAGGAGGAAAAAATCATGAAGAAAATAATGAAGAAACGGGCGGGCTTTACTCTGGTTGAGCTGCTGATTGTCATGATCATCTAAAGTGGACCCGTTTGTCAAGACAAAAAATCATTGGATTTTTAACTCGTGCGGGAAATAATTGCGACTATTTAATGTTAACCTTTTTGGCCTTTTCCCCCGAGTACACCTCCCAGGGTGTCCGGTAATTCAACGACTGATGGGGCCGGTTGAAATTATAATGCTTCATGTACTCCGCCGTCGAGCGGCGGGCTTCGCGAGGGCTCTCGTACTCCTTCAGATACACCTCCTCCTGCTTGTAGCTCCTCCAGAACCTCTCCGTGAAGATGTTGTCCATGCAACGCCCCCTTCCGTCCATGCTGATGGAGATACTTTCGCTCTCGGCGCGGATCCGCTCGATGTAAAGGTTGCTCGTGTACTGGGAGCCCTGATCGCTGTTGATGATCCTCGGACGGGCGACCTTCAATCCCTCGTCCAGCGCCTCGACCACGAACCCGGCCGCGAGCGAATCCGAAAATGCCCACGAAACGACGTAGCGAGAGTACCAGTCAAGAAACACCGTCAGATACATGAATCCCCCCTTCAGCCGCACGTAGGTCACGTCGGTGCCCCACGTGTGATTCGGATGGTCGATGTCCACGCCCCGCAGAAGATAGGGGAACTTCGGACTCTCGTCGCCCGCGCTCAGTTTCGGACCGGGATATATCGCCAGGATTCCCATGTCTCTCATGAGACGCTGAATCCGCTTGCGCGATACCGGCAGTCCTCCCCGCGACAACACCGCCTGCACCCTCCTCGAGCCGTAGCACGGCTGGTCGGTGTGAATCTCGTCTATCCGCCTGCGGAGCAGCAGCTCCTCCTCGGACAGAGGCCCGGGAACGTAGTAGAGTCCTGTTCTGTTGAGTCCGAGCAGCCAGGCCTGCCAGGAGAGGGGGAAATCCTTGTTCTCCCAGTCCACCAGCGCCCTGCGTTCATGAAGAGAAAGAGTCGACACCGCATTTTTTTTTGAGCCACTCAAGCTGCATGGAGAGCAGCCCGACTTGCTTGTAGAGGTCGTTCATCGTAGAATCCTTCTGCAGATCCTCCGCGCTCTTCTTTCGGGGATCGGCGAACAGGCCCGGCATTCCTTCGGTGACCGTCTTCTTCCAGTTCTGCAGAACTGTGTGATGGATTTTATGCCTGGCCGCGATCTGACTGAGCGTTTCTTCTTCTCGAAGCATCTCAAGCACAACTTTTGTCTTGAATTCCGCTGAAAAGTTCCGACGCGCTACCATCTTTTATAGCTTAACCTCCCCCCGATTTTTTGTCCGATTTTCGGGGTCCATTATACCATCCGATCTTTACGACGCCATCGGAAAACTGCAAATCGGGGACATCGGCCTCGACCGCCAGGATGATGACCCGCAGGCGATTTTCGAGAGTCTCAACTCCACGGGCATGGACTTGAAGGACTCAGACCTCATCCGTAATCATCTATTGATGGGTTTGGACTCAGTGACCCAGACGGATGTTTACAACAAG